>JAGNWT010000043.1 GCA_017985935.1 Anaerolineales bacterium
CGCTGCCCGTCACGTGTGACAAATACATGCAGCCAGGTTACGCCGTTCACCTGACGGAAATCAGGGTAGATCTCCACCACCGTGCCGTTATCCACGGTCAAGATGTATTTTCCGTTGGGGGTTTGCCTCAGGTTTGCGCCGCCGCCTTCGTTCGCGCCGACCGTGCCGAGTGTGATTGAAACTTCGGCTGTAGAGGTGATCGTCAGCGTTGGGGTCGGGGAGTTATTGACGGTTGCGGTCGGGGTCACGGTGACCGTCCCCGCTGTGGGAGAGACTGCGGGAAGTGTGACCGTGATCGTGCCTTGGGATATGGGCGTTGGGGAGGGAGTCTTTGAAGGGCGGGGAGTGCTTGTCGGTGCAGGTGTCAGGGTCGGGGTTGTGGAAGGGACCGCCGTTGTCGGTTGGACTGTGAGTGTTGGGGTAAATGTCGCAGCAGAAACCGCCGGTGCGTTCGCCGGGACGCCTGATCCCATCAAAGCGACCATGACCACCGCGAACAGCAGGAGGAATACCGTGCTGACGAGGATTCCCGAGGTCGTGGGGCGGAGTTTCAAAAGGAAGAGCACCAACAGACCGAGCGTGCTTGCCAATGCAAAATGAACCGCGAAGACGAGTAAGCCCTGCGGGAAAATACCTTCCACGCCTGAGCCCAGCCCGAACCCGCCCGCGCTGATGGGGAGATAAAAGGCGTAGGCAATGATCACACTTGGCAGGAAGGGTTTATCTTCTGAGCGCGCAAAGGATGCGACCAGTGTGATCGCGCCGATGGCCAGCACCACCAGAGAAGGAATCCACAGACGGGCGTGGATGAATACGTTGGTCAAAGTGATCGGCAGGAAGAGGCGCGCTGCAAAACCGGTCAGCAGTCCGCCGAGAAAAACGATGAGTGCGCTGATGACCAAAGCCATCAGGGTTTCAAAAAGAAAACGGGGAGAGCCGGTTAGCAGGGCCAGCAGAAAACCCACCCAGGGAGTCATGAGCGGTGTGACGAGAATGCCGAGCAATAGCACGGCCTGTGAGTCCAGTAAAAATCCCAGCCCGAGAATGGCACCGCACACAAGCGAGAAAACGAATAATTCAAATGACGGGTAAGCGCGGCGTGATAGTGAGGAGATGAGCGCGGCTTGTCCTTCTGCGTCTGCAGGGAACATCTCGCGGCGGTTTGCGCGTCTGCGGCGGGCGGCGGCAGACGCTCCGCGTGAAGGCGGAGTTGGCGTTGGCTCGGAAGGGATGATGGGGTCCTGGGAAAATGACATAAGTTTTATAAATGAAAGTTGTACTGCCGCATAATCATGATGTTCCATTATACAGGGGATGGATGGAGAGCGGGAGGTGAAAAAGCCTGCGATTGCCATACGGCGGAAAGACCGAAGAATTGAGTCTGGCTCGTATGGTAATATGTTCATATCCTTCCCAAGGGAATCGCTTTGATGGAAAAAATTCGCGAGTATTCAAAACAGAACCGGGTGTTCCTGTCTTTGTCCATGCTGTTCGTTGGCTGGGCGCTGGCATTTATTTACAACTCTTCGTATGTTGCCATGGATGAGAGGCGTTATTTCAATCTTTTTGATGACGCGATGATCTCCATGCGCTACGCGTGGAATTTCGCCCACGGTCAGGGACTGGTATGGAATGCGGGCGAGCGTGTGGAGGGATACACAAACCTGTTGATGACTCTCTTGATGTCGCTGGCTGCGCTCGTGCTCGATAAAAGATACGCGGTGCTCGCTGTTCAACTCACGGGGATATTCTTTGGGCTTGGCTCGGCATTCCTGGCTGTAAAGATATTCGAGAATGTAAGAGCGCTTGAAAAGAACGCCCTGCGTTACCTGATCTTTGTGGTTGTGCTTTTGTATTACCCGCTGCAGTACTGGTCTCTGTTGGGCATGGAAACCGGTTTGCTGGCATTCTTGCTTGGCGCGGGCGTGTTGTGCTCGTTGAAGTATGCCGAAAAACTGGAAGTTAAATATCTCTGGTGGATGTCGGCATGTTTTGGGCTCGCGTATCTCACTCGGAACGATTCCCTGCTATTCACAGCGTTGGCTTTTCTTTATCTGCTCCCCACTCTACGGCATGGACGCAGATCGGTCCTGCTCTTTCTCGCAGCCGGAATGTTATATGGGGCGTTCGTGATCGGACAGACCGTTTTCCGTTATGACTATTATGGCGCGGTCATGCCCAACACATACACTCTGAAACTGGTTGGCATGCCATTGGTGGAAAGACTGCAAAATGGCTGGGGATTTATCCAGCCGTTCTTGAAAGAGACCGGCGTGATCTTGCTGCTCGCGCTGGCAGGGACCGTTGTGATTCCGTCCCGCCAAAAGGCGTATCTGCTCGGTCTATCCTTGACCTCGATCCTGTATCAGGTCTATGTGGGTGGAGACCCGTGGTCATATTGGCGCATCATGTCGCCGACCATGCCCTTCCTGTTGATCTTGTTTGTGTTGGCGTTTGAGGGATTTCTGAAACTCGCATTCAAACCTTTGCGTGGGTCCGTACTTAACGCGCTGTTGACCGTGGCTGTCCTTGGCGGCTTGCTTCAGGCCAATTTCCGTTTTTTACCTGAAATGTCCCTAAGCGAATTGCCTTATGACAATGAAGCCTCGCGCAAACACACCGACCTGGCCCTCGCGCTCAATACGGTAACGAATGACAGCGCAACCATCGGAGTTTTTTGGGCGGGAACCACACCCTATTACACCGACCGCTTCGTATTGGATTTTCTCGGCAAGTCAGACCCTTACATTGCAAACCTGCCGCCCGACCTTTCAGGGAAGATCGGCTGGAACGGCATGAACAGCGTTCCCGGACATAACAAGTATGACCTGAATTATTCCATTGTGGAGCTGCGCCCAACTTATGTGCAAGACCTTGTGTGGGGCGGGCAGGATCTGAGCGCATGGGGAATGGAGCACTACGCGAGTGTCAGATATAAGGGTGTGCGCATGTATCTGTTGAAGGATTCTCCCGCAGTAGATTGGGAGAAAGTTGAGCTGTTGCCATAGAAGGTCAAGGAGGATTGGTCATGTCGAACGAGCCGCGTGTCTATCGTCAATCGTCACTTCAAGTTATTTTGATGATCGTCGCTTTTTCTGTTCTGGGGATCGGGCTGGTCATTTCGATGGCTTTTGTGGAGTTCCAATATTTACTCCTTGCTTTAGGCGTGTTGGGCGTGACTTTCACGATCGCCTTGTATTCCCAGACTTTGAAGACCATCATTTCAGATTCTGAGATATCCACTCAGAGCCTGCTCGGAGTCAAGTCGCTGCGGTGGACCGAGATCAGCCGGGTAACGGGCAGCGGCAACGGCATCAAACTGCATAACTTCGACGGTGACGTGACCCTTGCTCCCAGCACGCAATTGCCGGGTTATGAAGAGATCGTGGAAACGATCGGAAGTAAACGTCCCGATCTGTTCGATCCGTTGGAATACAAAGAGATGAAGAAAAGTTGGCCGGCCTGGGCAACGATCGTTATATTCGCGATCTTTTTCATTGGAATGATTTTGGGGTTCATCTTCGCTTTTATCAACACGCCCAATTCTTCGGCGGCTTTGTTCCTGCCGGCCGGGATGTCTTCCATTCTTTTGATCGTCTTTCTGGGTGTGATCCTCTCCGCGCCGCAGGCGGTCACGTTGAACGGGAACTCCCTGCTGCTCACCTATCTCTTCAAGGAGAAGACCGTGCTTGCAGACGAAGTCTCATCTGTTTCGCTGAGTTTTATCCAGACCCGAAACGGGAAGAATTACTTTGTCCAACTCAACCAGCGAAATAAAAAGACGCTCAAGATCTCAAGTTTGGGACCCGGACTTCCGATCTTGTATCTGGTGCTCAAGAACTGGCATGCAAAAAACTCAAAATTGGTCTGACAACCCGGCAAAATTAATACACGATGTTAATTTTTAGCCGGTAAGTACACTGTATAATAGCCCTGCGCGTGTCCAATGACCGGCGCGTGACTTTTACGACAGGCGGTACTATAAAATGATCTGTGATATTTCCCTTTAGCTTTCCCGAAGTGTGTCGCGCAGGCTCAAGCCTTGGCGCCGGACGCAGTATTGTTTCCGCTCGATCTTTTACTCATACGTGTCACTTGATAACTGACACTTTGAACCTGGTACTTTAACTATGACTCAACACAGAATTACAGACGACCTGGAAGCGCTCCTTGAAGTGCTTCCGTCCAATATACGCCATGCGGTGGAAAAGGCGAACAACAGCGAGAGACTGCTCGAGATCGTCATTGATCTGGGGCGCATGCCCACGGCGCGTTTCGTGGATGACGAGATCACCCTGCTCGAAAAAGAGATCACCCGCGCCGAGATCGACCACGTCACCGAGCGCATCGGAAACTTTGACTCAGACAACCGCGCTGGCATGGAGCGCACGCTTCACCGCATCTCGGCCATCCGTAACCGGCTTGGTGCCATTGTCGGTTTAACCTGCCGCGTGGGACGCGCCGTGTACGGAACAGTGGACATCATTCAGGACATCATTGAATCCGGAAAGTCCGTGCTGATCCTCGGGAGGCCCGGCGTGGGTAAGACCACCCTGCTGCGTGAAGCCGCCCGCATCCTCGCGGACTCTTCGCGCAAGCGCGTGGTCATCGTGGATACCTCCAACGAGATCGGCGGCGATGGCGATGTGCCGCATCCCGCAGTGGGACGCGCGCGCCGCATGCAGGTCAGCCAGCCCATGCTCCAGCACGAGGTGATGATCGAAGCCGTGGAAAACCACAACCCCGAGGTCATCGTCATTGACGAGATCGGGCGCGAGCTTGAAGCGCAGGCAGCGCGTACCATTGCCGAGCGCGGCGTTCAACTCATCGGCACGGCGCACGGGCAAACCCTCGACAATCTTTTGCTCAACCCAACCCTCAGTGACCTTGTCGGCGGCATTGAAGCTGTCACACTTTCAGATGAAGAAGCCCGCAGACGCGGCACGCAGAAAACCGTTTTGGAGCGCCGCTCACCCCCGACCTTCGATGTTGTGATCGAGATCCAAACCCGTGACCGTTTCGCGGTTCACCTGGATGTCACCGCCTCGGTCGATGCGCTGCTGCGAGAAGCCCCCGTGCCGCCCGAAGTCCGCATGCGCGATGCCGAAGGGAAGATCGTGATCGAGAAAGCCGCCCCCGTAACCCGGTCTCGTGTGGAAGCGCGGGAAGTGGTCAAGGCTCCCCGCCGCGGACGACAAACTGCCGATCAGACTCAGGGTCAGCCTGCTCCTGCCTCCGAAGGGCTAAGCCCTGCGCCCGTGCAGACTCAGATCATATCCACGGCTCCTTTGCAAACCATGCGAGTCTACGCTTATGGCGTGGCACGTAATCGACTCGCGCAAGCCGCCAAGAGACTCGGCGTGCCCGCTGTGGTGGTGACCGATGTCGATCAGGCAGATACGCTCGTCACCCTGCGGACGTATTACCGCAACCGTGAACAGACAGTGATGGAAGCCGAACATCGCGGACTGCCGATCTATGTTTTGCGCGCGAATACCGTGGCGCAGGTGGAGCAGTTCCTCGGCGATTTGTTCAACATCAGCGAGCAGCCGCAGCGCGACAGCATGGACAGCGTGCGCGAAGAAACCCAGCGCGCGATCTCGGCGGTGCTCAACGGGGAGCGTTGGGTGGACCTGCCTCCCGGCACATCTCTTGTGCGAAGGCTGCAGCACGAATTGGCTCGCAATGCTGAGTTGGTTTCCCACTCATACGGCAAAGAACCCCGAAGACATGTAAGAATTTTTAGGGAGTAGAAGAGATAGAGAATAGTGATTAGAGAATAGGGAGCTACGGCTCCCTATTTTTTATGTTACCATTCGCAAAATTCTATTCGCCATTCAATACAGATAAAACCATGTTCATCACCCTCGAAGGACCGGAAGGCTCCGGCAAAACATCACACATCCCTTATCTCGTGGAATATTTGCGCGAGAAAGGATACACCGTTTTCCCCACCCGTGAACCGGGCGGAACATCCATCAGCGAACAGATCCGCGATATTTTGCATGACCTGAAGAACGCCGAAATGCACGCGCGGACAGAGACCCTGCTCTATCAGGCGGCGCGCGCACAGATCGTGGAGCAGGTCATCAAGCCTCGTTTGGATGCGCGTGAGGTTGTCATCTCTGACCGTTATTACGATTCGACGATCGCCTATCAGGGATACGGTCATCAACAGGATCTGGCACAGGTCCGTGCGCTGGTGAAGTACGCCACTGGCGGCTTGACTCCCGACCTGACGATCCTGCTCGATCTTGATGTGGAAGTGGGACTGGCGAGAAAGAAAGGCGACAAGGATTGGAACCGCATGGATGCCAAGACCGTGGAGTTCCATCAACGAGTCCGCGCGGGGTATTTGGAAATGGTCAAGTCTGAACCACGCAGGTGGGTGATCGTCAACTCTGAGCAAAAGTGGGATGACGTGCAGGCGGAGTTGAAGAAGGTGATCGTGGATAAGCTGCAAGCTACAGGTTGAAAGCCAATGATTGTTGAAAACGAAAACGATATCAAACATTTGAAAGCCATTGGTCACATTTGTGCGATGGCCTTGCGAAAGATGATGGACAGCGCCAAGCCCGGCATGACCACCGCCGAGTTGGATTCGATCGGCATGGAATTTTTACAGAAGGAAGGCGCGCAGTCCGCGCCGATGGCGATGTATCAATTCCCCGGCGCGACCTGCATCAGCATTTCGCCTGTCATCGCGCATGGCATTCCCGGTGATCATGTCTTGCGGGAAGGCGAGTTGATCAACATCGATGTCTCTGCCGAACTGAATGGCTATATGGGAGACACAGGCGCTTCAATGGTGATCGCAAAGCATGTGCCGCAGTACGAGAAAATGATCGAAGCCACCAAGTCTGCTTTGGCGAAGGCGGTGAGCGTTGCGCGGGCGGGGCAGCCCCTCAACCTGATCGGCAAGACCATCCAGGATGAAGCGAAGCGGCATGGCTACGGCGTCATCTACGACTTGACCGGTCATGGGATAGGGCATCGTCTGCATGAAGAACCTACCCAGGTCTTTAACTATTACACCTCCAAAGACCGCCGCATTCTTGAAGAGGGGGTGGTTCTGGCTATTGAGCCTTTCCTCACGACCGGCAAAGGACATGTTCTCGAAGAGCGTGACGGCTGGTCGCTGCGAACGACAGACAAGACCATTGCTGCGCAATTCGAGCACACGGTCATTGTCACGAAAAATGAGCCGATCATCCTGACGATATAAATTCCCCCCATGGCAAACCTGCATCTGTTCTCATCGCCCGGCAGGGACGATATCCGCTATATTATTGAGGCTGCCCGCGCATACCTGGAGCATAAAACGAATGCGACGGTTGCGTATCTGCCCTTTGCTTCGCTTTATGCTGAACGTTGGCAGGAAGTGACAGAAGATTCCTTCAAGGGGTTGGCGCAGATAGAAACCCTCAACGCAGAGACCATGTCTCTGCCTGAGATGGAAGATATTGTCCGCCGAGCTTCGGTGGTTTACATTTCGGGCGGCAATACCTTCCTGCTCGGTCATCGCTTGCACGTCAGTAAATTGATGCCTTTCCTGCGCAAGAAAGTACAGGCTGGTTTGCCCGTTGTAGCTTTTAGCGCAGGGACCGTTTTGTGCGGACCGAATATCCTCACCTCTGAGGATATGAATACGGTTGAGACTTCACACTTTGATGGATTGAATGCCACGCCATTTAATTTTTTGTCTCACTACCCGCTGGATGATTATGGGCAAGCCATGAAAGATGCCTGGCTTGCAGATTATCATTTCTTTCATGACAACCCTGTCATCATGCTGTCTGATGGCGCTTGTGTGAAAGTGGATGGGAAGAAGGCAGTCCTTGTCCGCGGCGATGCCTGGATCTTGCGGAAAGATCAGGAAAAGGAAAAGTTGGAAGCGGGCCGATTGATCGCTGTATAAGAAATGAAAAATGTTAAATCAAAATCCCTGCCGGGTTTTAATTCCGGGCAGGGATTTTGATTTACTAATCCTCTTTCAGCCATCTCTTGACCGCTTCGTGCGGGTGCTTGTATTTTTCCATCGCGTTCAATAATTGAATTGGATCCACATCGCAGTGAACGGCATTGCGATGCTCGGGGTAAACGAATCCTTCTGCCACGGCGTGATCCATGGCTGCCAGCAGGGGATCGTAGTATTTGCGCACGTTGAGCAGCCCGACCGGTTTTTCGTGCGCGCCGGTCTGCGCCCAGGTGATGGTCTCAAAGAGTTCATCCCAGGTGCCGAACCCGCCGGGTAGGGCAATGTAGCCTTCGGCGAGTTCGTGCATGCGGGCCTTACGCCCGTGCATGTCTGGCGTCACTTCCATGCGGGTCAAGCCGGTGTGAGCAAGAGCGGGGGTGTTCATCGAAGGGATGATGATCCCGATCACTTCTCCTCCGGCTTCCACTGCGCCGTTCGCCACCGCGCCCATCAAGCCTGTTTTCCCGCCGCCATACACAAGGCGGATTCCCCTGTCTGCCAGAATCTTCCCCAGTTGGTGTGCCGCGGAGATATAGTCTGCGTGAACCGCGTCTGAAGACCCACAAAATACACATATTGATTTCATCGGTTATTTATCTTCCCTGTTTAGAATATTTTTGCAACTGTAACATAAAAAGTCACAGGTTAGAGTTGTGTTAGTGTGCCCTTTGAGTGCTTGACTTGACACTTGCGCGGTGATAACAATAGCCTTATGGAATATAAGGATTACTACAAAGTTCTTGGCGTGGAGAGAAAAGCCAGCACAGACGATATCCGCAAGGCGTATCGTAAACTTGCCATGCAATATCACCCCGATAAGAATCCGGGTGATAAAAAGTCTGAAGAAAAATTCAAGGAGATCAACGAGGCTTATCAAGTCTTGAGCGACGACCAAAAGCGTGCCCGCTACGACCAGTTGGGCAGCGCGTACTCCAACTTCCGCACCAGCGGTGGACGCCCCGGCGACTTCCAATGGGATGATTGGTTTCAGCAGCAGAGCGCGGGACAGCGCAGCTACGGGAATGCCGAGGATGTGTTCGGCGGCGCGGGCGGCTTCTCGGATTTCTTCCGCTCGATCTTTGGTGAGGCGGTTCGTTCATCTGCTCGCAATCAGGCTGCGCAGCAGCAACAGCAGGGATATCAGCAGGACGTGGAGATCAGCTTTCAAGAGGCTTATGAAGGCACAACCCGCCAATTGCAAAGCAGCGACCGCAAACTTCAGGTGCGAATCCCTGCCGGGGTGAAGACCGGGTCCAAAGTGCGAGTGGCAGGCGCGGGTCCTGAAGGACTCGATCTATATTTGGTGGTGAAGGTCACAGACGAGAATCGTTTTGAGCGCGATGGTCAGGACCTGACCACGACATCCGCATTAAGCATTTTTACTTTGATCCTTGGCGGCGAAACGGAAGTGGAAACGCCGACCGGTAAAGTGAAGTTGAGCATTCCAGCCGGCACGCAGACCGATCAGGTCTTCAGACTCGCCGGGCGCGGCATGCCTTACATCAAGGACCCAAAAACAAAGGGCGACCTCTTTGTAAAATTGAAGGTGCAAATTCCCAAGTACCTGTCGTCAAAGCAAAGAGAGTTGATCGAAGAAGCCTCGCGAATCAAGTTTTAAAAGTAAACAGGAGTAATAAATGAAAACCCGAAAAAGCTTTCTGGCTTTTGTAATATTAATATTGGCCATGTTGGCCTGTCAGGCGCCGTCTTTGCCGAATCTGTCCAATGGAGAGCAATCTTCTCCCTCTGGTCCGGTCGTTGCAGTCGCGCCGATCGAGTCAAATGCTTCCAACCCCTCCACAGAAGAAGGCGGGCTGGTGGCTTTGTATGAGAACGTAAACCCCGGCACGGTGGCGATCATCACCGATCAGGGACAGGGCTCCGGTTTTGTGTACGATGCCGATGGAAGTATCGTTACGAACTATCACGTAGTGGAAGGCGCGAATACCATTGAGGTGAGATTCACTTCCGGTTACATGACCTACGGCACGGTGATCGGTACAGACCTTGATTCGGATATTGCCATTGTGGATGTGGATGCGCCGGCAGAGGAACTGCGCCCGTTGCCGCTCGGCGATTCGGACTCACTGAAAGTGGGTCAGACCGTGATCGCCATTGGCAACCCCTTTGGCTTGAGCAGCACCATGACGGTTGGCGTGATCTCGGCGCTTGGGCGCACTCTCGACTCCCTGCATGAAACTTCCAGCGGACGGCCGTTCACGGCGGGCGACATCATCCAGACCGATGCGGCGATCAACCCGGGCAACTCCGGCGGTCCGCTCTTCAACATCAACGGGGAAGTGATCGGCGTGAATCGAGCCATCCGCACCACGGCCTCGACCGAATCGGGGCAGCCCGTCAACTCGGGGATCAGCTTCGCGGTCTCCATCAATATTGTCAAGCGGGTCGCGCCTTCACTGATCGCGAACGGAAAATATGATTATCCGTACCTTGGGATCTCATCGATGGATTCTCTGACCCTCGGCATGGTGGAAGCGTTGGATCTGCAATCGTTCACCGGCGCGTATGTGACCGAGGTTGTACCTGGCGGTCCGGCCGATGATGCGGGAATTCAGGAAGGCACCAGTTCAACCAGCATCCCTGGCTTGCTTGGCGGCGGCGACTTGATCACTGCCATTGACGGGCGGAATGTTCGCACCTTTGATGAACTGCTTTCGTACCTCATCACCAATAAATCTCCGGGCGACACAGTGGTGTTGACCGTGCTGCGCGGGACGGAGTCTTCGGACCTGACCATTACATTGGGCAAACGCCCGTGATCAGCTTTTGAAAAAAATAAAACTCCGGGTTCAAAATGAACCCGGAGTTTTTCATTAACCGAAACGTTCTTCGCGCCAGACATCTGCGCGGTTGTGGTAGCCAGCCTGCTCCCAAAATCCGCGCTTGTCACGCGGCATGAACTCAAGAGACCGAATCCATTTTGCACCCTTCCACAGATAAGGAGTTTCCAATTCCTGACGCGAAGGGATGAAGCCGACCATGCCCCGCAGCGGGTAGCCGTGATCTGCTGTGATCGGTTCGCCATCCAGGTGGGTGGCGAGCAGGAAGTTTTCTTGCAAAACCACTTCGAGCGGCAGGTTCACAGTAAACCCATATTCAGCGTGCTGCATGACATGCGTGGCGCTGGGCTTGATCTTGAAGAAGCCCTGCTCCAGCAGGGTCCGGACTGATACGCCTTCCCAGGTGGTATCCACTTTGCTCCAACGGGTCACGCAGTGGATGTCCATTTTGATGGCAGTGCGTGGAAGCTGGTTGAACTCATCCCAGGACCAGCGTTTTTCCTCTTCAACTTCGCCCCACACGCGGAAGTCCCAGGTGGCGGGGTTGAAAGGCGGGACAGGTCCATAATGCAGGACGGGGAACTTGACGGTCAGCGATTGACCGGGTGGAAGCCTGCCTTCCGAGCGGATGCGGTCCTCTTCTCTGCGGCGGTCGAAGCCTTCAAATGAAAACATGGGGTACCTCACTTTATATAATGACTGACTTGGCACTGAATAGACTCGGTTGCCTTGCTCTATGTTACCCGGTAAAGATAATAATTTTCTTAACCTGCGGGGGTATGAAGTCCATTATGAAGTTGAAATATGCAGGGCACGAAATTCTGTTGGCTTGGCGGGGATACGGTCTTATAATTGAAAAAAATCCCAAGTGAGGAAAAATGAAGGCTCCGACTTTTAAGCAGCGTTTTCAATATTGGTTCGATAACTACATGTCGCGCGGAACAGGCGCATTGATCGGGGGATTGGCAGTCATTTCTTTGGTCATTATTTCGATCGCGGCAATGATCATTGCCATCGGCGGGCGAGTCCTTGCACCGGAAGGATCGGAACCCCCAGGTTTCGTGGAAGCATTCTGGCTCAGCCTGATGCGCACTCTGGATGCCGGCACCATGGGCGGAGATGCGGGTTGGGGCTTCCGCCTGATGATGCTGCTCGTCACCATTGGCGGTATCTTTATTGTCTCCACCCTGATCGGTATTCTCAGCAACGGGTTGGAAGACCGCCTCGAAGAACTCCGCAAGGGACGTTCTGTGGTGCTTGAGAGCGACCATACCCTCATCCTCGGTTGGACGCCGCAGATCTTCACCGTCATTTCCGAACTCATCCTTGCCAACGAAAGCAGAAAGAGCGGCGCGACCATTGTGGTTTTGGCCGATCAGGACAAGGTGGAGATGGAGGACGCGATCGCCGAGCGCATCTCCGACACAAAGAATACGCGAATCATTTGCCGTTCGGGAAGTCCGATCGACCTGACCGATCTCGAGATCGCCAGTCCGCACACTGCGCGCTCGATCGTAATTCTGGCTGAAGGTCAGGACCCTGATACGCACGTGATTAAATCCGTGCTTGCACTGACGAATAATCCCAACCGCCGGGCTGAGCCGTATCACATCGTCACGCAGATCCGCGACCCCAAGAACATGGACGTGGTCAAGATGCTTGGCACCCGGGATCTTGTCCAGCCGATCCTCACCAATGATCTGATCGCGCGTGTTGTCGCGCAGACTTCGCGCCAGAGCGGCTTGTCCATTGTGTACACTGAGTTGATGAACTTTGGCGGCGATGAGATCTATTTCAAACAGGAACCCGAACTCACCGGCAAGACCTATGGTGATACATTGCTTGCGTACGAGACCTCCACGGTGATGGGCGTTCGAAAAGCGGATGGAACCATAGCGATGAATCCGCCGATGGGCACCCGTATCGAAGCTGGTGACCAGGTCTTTGTGATCGCTGAAGACGATGACAAGATCAAACTCTCCGGGCTTTCCCGCATCCCTCTGGAAGAGAGCCTGATCCACTCTTCGGGGACAGCATCCACGCCCAAGCCTGAGAAAGTGCTGATCCTCGGCTGGAATCGCTCCGGCGCCATCATTATTCGTGAGTTGGATAACTATGTTGCCAAAGGCTCGCAGGTATTGATCGTCTCAAACATCGAAGGACTTGAAGAGCAGCTCCACGCGGAAGTGGGTAAGCTGAAAAACCAAAAGGTCGCCGTGCAGGATGGCGACATCCGCAATCGCGACCTGCTTGAATCGCTCGAAGCGACCGAATATGATCATGTGATCGTTCTGGCTTACAGCCATCTCGAACAGCAGGAAGCGGATGCGATCACGCTCATCACCTTGCTTCACCTGCGCGATATCGCCGAGAGGGACGACACGCCGTTCTCGATCATCAGCGAAATGCTCGATCTGCGTAACCGTGAGCTTGCCGAAGCTGCCAAAGTGGATGACTTCATTGTCAGCGAGCACCTCATCAGCTTAATGATGTCTCAACTTTCTGAGAACCCTGAGTTGATGGGTGTCTTCAACGATATGTTCGACCCCGAAGGCGCTGAGATATACCTCAAGCCCATGAGCGACTACGTTGCTGTCGGTCAGCCTGTGAACTTCTACACGGTCACTGAAGCCGCCCACCGCCGTGGCGAGACTGCCATCGGCTATCGCTTGATGAGCGAAAGCCACGATGCCGAGAAGTCTTATGGAGTCCATACCAACCCGAAGAAATCTGAACGAGTGAACTTCTCAGCCGAAGACAAGATCATTGTGATCTCAGAAGGCTGAGCATGAAAGAAAACGGAGCGGTCATTGACCGCTCCGTTTTTAATTTAACTTGAAGATGGAAATTGATTCGATGTGATACGTCTGCGGAAAAAGGTCGAAAGGAGTCACTTCTGCCAATTGATATCCACCGGTGATCAGCCGTGACGCATCCCGCGCCAGCGTGGACGGGTCACAAGAGACATAGGCGATGACCCGCGGTTTGATGGCGATGATCGCGTCCAGTGCATGCCGCTCGATCCCCGCTCTCGGCGGATCTAAGACTACGATGGTTTCCTCGCCGATTTGCTTTGAAAGCGCAGGCAGGATCTCCTCCGCCGTTCCTTCGTATAGTTCGACATTTTCAAACTCATCGAGATTGACCGCGAAATCTTCGCAGGCAGATGCGGACGTTTCGATCCCGATCACTTTGCTGTATTTCGGCGCGAGGAATTTGCTGAACAATCCCACCCCGCAGTACACATCCAGCAGGGTCGCGGACGGAGAGGCGGGCAGGCGGGAAAGCAAATGCTCCACCATCTTCTCTGCCATCGGTGTGTTGACCTGAAAGAACGAAGCGGCAGAAACACGGAAGTCCGCGCCCAAAACCTGAAAGAGGGCATTGTCCTGTCCGGCGATTATTACGGCATGTTCATCGAACACATGCACCACCGAAACATCTGCTTCGATCTCAAGCTCGGGAGTTTCGGCAGTGTCCGATTCAAGCACGACCATCAACTCATCGTTCTGACCGGTTCGCAAAGAGACCCGGCTGATGTCTGCGTTCGATTCAAATTGCAGGTCGCGCCAGAACGATGAGATTCCCGCTTCGGGCAAATGACATTCCTCAATGGGCAGCACAGAATTGCCTCTTGCGTTCACAAATCCCACCCGCCCTTCAGCGGTCAAATGGAATTGCACATGGTTGCGGTAATTCCACTCAAGCGGCGAGGCGACGATCTGCATTACCGGCGGGTTTTCGACCTTGCCGATCCTTTGCAATTGGTCGCGCAGGATCTCGGTTTTTGCTCGTAGTTGTTTGTCGTAAGGCAGGTTCTGGTAATGACATCCGCCGCATTGGGTAAAGTGCCCGCATTTTGCAGCGATCCTTTCAGGCGAGGCTTTCACGACCTCAAGCAGTTTTCCGCGCGCAAAGTTTTTCTTGTCTTCGGTCAACTCCACGCGGACGGATTCTCCGGGCAACCCGAACGGCACAAAGACCGCGCGTCCGTCCGGCAGGCGTCCCATGGCTTCGCCGCCATAGGTGAGTTTTTCTAGAGTGATCTCAAAAGTTGGGTATGTCATAAGTTGGATTATAACCCCGCCAAAAAAGAGGAAAGACCGGTAAGCCCGGTCTTTCCTCTTTTTTCTTCAGGTACGAGCAGTCTTTACTTGATGAAGAAGGACAGCACAATGAGACCGACAAAGAATGAGCCGGCGAGAATTCCAATGCGGGTGAGGTCTTTCTTGGTGGTGGAATAATCGGGGTTGAACTCTGTGCGGACCGCAGGAATGTTGGCGGTCGGCGCTGTCTGGGTTGCTCGTTTATTTTTCTTGGCCATTTTATTTCTCCTAATTTTGTAATCGCGCAAAGACAACAATGCGCTGTTTATCGACAAGATATGGGTAACACGAAATGAGCGTTACCGTTGGGCTGCCCGTGGAGGCCATCACTTCCACAGCTGTGGGCTCCACCAGGATCGTGCGGTCAACGATATAAGTATATTGCCGCTGTTGGGTGTAGATGACAACCTGATCGCCGGGTACGAGTCTGTCCAGGTAGCGGAATATTTCTCCATAGACATCGTTGTGCGCGGAGAGCACCACGTTCCCATTCTGACCCGGGTCTGGAGAGCCAACGAATTGCCCGACGCCCTTCTTGAGTTGTTCCCATCCATCTCCCTGCACGATGGGTGCATCCACATCGATGGCGGGAATCTGTATGCGGACGGCCTGTCCCGGCGCAGAAGTGGGGACTGGGATGTTCTCCAGTGACTGCACCATCGGGCGCAGGTGCTCGGGGATCTCGATCTCGTTCGGGCGGGTGTTTCCCTGCGCATCCGGCGGGACGTGCCCAGAAGGAAGCACAACCGCCATGACGAGCGGCGTGGGCGTGACCGTCTCAGGCTTGAGCGCCGATGCCACTTCATTGTTCAAAGTCCGCAGCAGTCCCAGTCCGTTGAGCAGCACCGCGACGAAACCGATCACCGCGAGGACTTCCACACCCAGCAGGATGCGGTCCATCAACTTGCGGCGCGGGTTGGCAGGCGCGGGCTCGGGCGTTGAGTCGCTGGTTTCAGCGGTATCCACTATCGGCGCGGAGGGATGCGCTTGCGCGTCGTACTCTGAAAGGTCGGGCGAAACTGCGATGACCCTTCCTGTGCGGCGGTAGTGTTCCAGTCTTTCCTTGCGAGCGCCTCGTCTTTTTTCCACCAACAGGTGGCGGAGTTCTTCCACAGAGAGGTCTTCGGGGGCTTTGCGTCTTGCCATGGCGGGGAGATTATACAAGGGATTGCCAATTTTTGGGACACTCGTTATAATGTCAGTCCTTCGGGCGGGTAGCTCAGTTGGTTAGAGCACTGCTTTGACATAGCAGAGGTCGTAGGTTCGAGCCCTATCTCGCCCACACATAAAATAAACGCAATGACCGAGACGAGTATGTGGTCAAGTCCCTGACAGGGAGAAGAGATCAATGATTGAGAATCTCTTCAAGGGAGCATCACAGAAAACCCCTCGCGAGCGGAAGACAGAAAGCCTTTTGGCTGCTAAGTGGAACGGATTGCCCCGTTATCGGCTTAAGAGATACTCGTGGTTTCAAAGACCACAGGGTAAATCGGGTGGTACCGCGTGAATTCAGTTCTCGCCCCGTGTTCGGGCGAGAACTTTTTGTTTTTTAGTGTTGGGCGCATTTTGTTGTCCAATCATAAAAGGAGTTGAAAATGGCACTGCAAACAGAGCGTTATGAAGATTCGTATTTGTACAAGATCCGCCATTCTGCGGCGCATATCATGGCGCAGGCAGTATTGGAATTATTCCCGGATGGAAAAGTGACCATTGGTCCGCCGGTGGAGAATGGTTTTTATTATGACTTTGACCTTCCCCGCAACCTCACGCCTGAAGATCTGGAGCAGATCGAAAAGCGCATGAGGCAGATCGTGCAGGGTAAGCACGAATTCAAGAAGACGGTCATCTCTGCTGATGAAGCGAAGAAGATCTTTGCCGACCAGCCTTACAAGCTTGAGTTGATCGAAGGCCTTGAAAAAGGCGGCTTGGATGAATACGGCAACCCGTTGAAGGAAAAGCCGGATATCTCCATCTATCAGCATGACACGTTCACTGACTTGTGCCGCGGACCGCACGTGGAAAATACACGCGAGGTCAAGCAGGATGCCTTCAAGCTGATGAACGTAGCCGGCGCGTATTGGCGCGGTGATGAAAAGAACAAGATGCTTCAGCGTGTGTACGGCACGGCTTGGGAAAGCAAGAAGCAGTTGGAAGAGTACCTGCATCAGTTGGAGGAAGCCAAGAAGCGCGACCATCGCAAACTGGGCAAGGAACTGGAGATCTTCGTCTTTGATGATGAGGTGGGTCCCGGCTTACCTTTGTGGCTGCCCAATGGCGGGATCATCATTGAAGAGTTGGAAAAGCTTGCCAAGGAAATGGAAGAGAAGGCTGGCTATTCCCGCGTGCGCACGCCCAACATCACGAAGGAAGATCTCTTCCTGCGCTCGGGGCATCTCCCGTACTATGCCGAGAGCATGTACCCGCCAATGGAATTGGAAGGCGTGAAGTATTACATCAAGCCGATGAACTGCCCGATGCATCATAAGATCTTCGGCTCGAAGGGACGTTCCTATCGCGACCTGCCTGTCCGCTTGGCGGAATATGGCACATGCTACCGCTATGAGAAATCAGGCGAGTTATTCGGTTTGATGCGCGTGCGTTCGATGCAGATGAACGATGCTCACATCTACTGCGGCGAAGATCAGTTCGAGCAGGAGTTCATGGGTGTGGTGGATCTGTATAAGAAGTACTTCGAGTTGTTCGGCATTGACAAGTATGTGATGCGCCTGTCCTTGCACAGCAAGGCGGGACTCGGTAAGAAGTATGTGGATAATGCCGAGTTGTGGGTCAAGACAGAAGACATGGTGCGCCGCGCCATGAATAACGGCGGCGTGCCCTATGTGGAAGCGGAAGATGAAGCCGCTTTCTATGGTCCGAAGATCGATGTGCAGATCTGGTCTGCCATTGGGCGTGAGTTCTCCCTCGCCACGAACCAGGTGGACTTTGCCGTTCCCAGCCGCTTTGACCTGAAGTTTACGAACAAAGATGGGCAGGATGAAATTCCGCTGTGCATTCACCGCGCGCCGCTCTCCACGCACGAGCGGATGGTGGGTTTCCTGCTCGAGCACTATGCAGGCAGTTTCCCGGTCTGGCTTTCGCCGGAGCAGGTGAGAGTCATCTCGATCACGGATGAGCAGAACGAGTATGCCGAAAAGATCGCGAAGGAACTGCGTGAGAACGGTGTGCGTGCCAGCGCCGACCTTTCGTCTCAGCGCATGAACGCCAAGATCCGTCAGGCGCAGTTGATGAAGGTCCCGTACATGATCGTGGTCGGCAAGAACGAAATGGAAGCAGGTCAGATCTCACTGCGGGTGCGAGATGGCAGTCAGCAGAATGGATTTGCATTGGGTGAGTTTATTGCGCGCGCAACGGATAAGATCGCAAGACGCGCAAGCGAGTTGTAATCAGGTAAGCTGCGTAAACAAAAAAGGCGGAGGTCATGCAGACCTCCGCCTTTTTGTTTAATTCAACTGTTCTTTCATTTTTTCGTAAATGCCAGGTGCGGCGGCAAGAATGGATTGTGGAGCGGATATGTAATCTGGATGACCATTGATCGCGGTGACGCGTGCGCCCGCTTCTTCGGCGATCAATCCGGCGGCGGCGATATCCCAGGGGCGAAGGGTCAACTCCCAGAAGGCGTCGAAGCGACCGGCTGCCACGTAACAGCCGTCGATGGCGGCCGACCCGAGTCGGCGCACACCCTGAGTCATTTTGGCCAACTTTTCAAAATTCTTAAAGTTGTCTTTTTCTGTATTCCATGTATCGTAAGGGAAGCCTGTTACCAGCAAGCTCTTTTGCAGCTCGGTGGTGGCGGCGGCTTGGATGGGCTTCCCGTTGAGGAATGCTCCCTTGCCTCGTTCAGCGGCAAACATTTCGTCGCGCATCGGGTCGTAGACCGCTCCAAGGGTTACGACACCTTTTGACGCGTACGCGATCGAAACGCTGAACAGCGGGATATGGTGCGAGTAGTTCACCGTCCCATCCAAAGGATCGATATACCAGATGCTGTCGTTGCTGCCTTTGGTTTCGCCGCTTTCCTCTGCGAGGATATGGCTTGCAGGGAAGTGTTTTTGGATCTCACCGATCAGGTAAGCCTCTGAAGCATGGTCGGCTTCAGTGACCAGATCGATGACGCCCTTGTAGCTGATCTGATGTTCCTTGCTGTACAGGTCGCGCAGAATGGCGCCTGCACCGCGCGCGAGTCTTTCGAGGTCGGGGAGGGTTGGGTTCATTATTGTCCGTTCCAGATACGGCGACCAAGGGCAGAGAGGGCAAACTCCACAGCGAGGGCGGCGGTCTTGTTCTTTTCGTCGAGGATGGGGTTGACTTCCACCAGGTCCATGCCGATCAATTTATTGGTTTCGGAGATCAGTTCACAAGCGAGGTGGGCTTCACGTTGTGTCAGCCCTGTTGCCACGGGCGTTCCAACACCGGGTGCATGCTGTGGGTCAAGGGCGTCGAGGTCAAGCGAAAGGTAAATGCCGTCTGTGTCCCGGCTGACCCGTTCAATGGCTTTTTCGATCGCTGTGACCATGCCGTAGCGGTCGATCTGCTCCATGCCCATCACCAACGCGCCAGCCTTGGCGAGGTTGTCCTTCTCGCCTGAATCGAGATCGCGCGCGCCAATGATGGCGATCTTCTGCGGGTCGATGACCGGAATGCTCTCATCCCACAGGCGCACCAAGCTCGGGTCTCCCTGCCCGGAGAGGGCCGCGAGTGACATGCCGTGGATGTTGCCGGATGGGGTGGTCTCGGCGGTGTTAAAGTCGGCGTGCGCGTCGATCCAAATCACCCCGATCTTCTTGTTGCGTGCTGCGCCGCGCACTGACCCAATTGACAGGCTGTGATCTCCGCCGAGGACCAGCGGGAAATTGCCGGATTGAATGGACGTAGCGACCGCTCCCGCAACACGGCGGGACATGGGGACAATGCAGTCAATGTACTTTAATTTGGGGTTGGTGATCTTGCACATTTCAGCAATGGGTACTTCAATGTTGCCTTCATCGCGGACCTCATACCCAAGGTCTTCCAGTTTGTTTTGCAAATGCGAATAGCGGATCGCGCTGGGACCCATGTCCACGCCGCGGCGGTCTGCGCCGAGATCGATGGGGACTCCGATAATATCTATTTTCATGTTTTTCTCTCCAGTCTAAAAAATTATTGTTGATATAAAGTTACCCTGTTCCGTCCGTTGCTTTTGGATTGATACAGGGCGTGGTCTGCGTTATGCAGGATCGCTTCGCCAGTTTCTCCGTGGATCGGGAAGCTTGCTACACCAGCAGAGAAGGATGTTGTGAGCAGCTTTCCTTCGTATTTGATCACTTTGGAAGTGTATCCCTGCCGCCAAGCCTCCGCGCGTTCATAAGCATCCTGAAGGGAAGCGCCCGGCATGAGGATGATGAATTCCTCGCCGCCGTAACGGCAAACCACATCGCTCTGACGCGAGTTGTCGGTCAGGTATTTCGCGAGATCGATCAACACGATATCGCCGCATTTGTGCCCGTAAGTGTCGTTGAAATTCTTGAAGTGATCCACATCCATCATGACAACGGATACCGGCAAATGTTCGCGCTCGGCTTTTGATATTTCTTTTTCGAGGATCTCCGCCAGAAACCTGCGGTTGTAAACCCCGGTAAGCGGGTCTCGGATGGCCTGTTCCTGCAGCCTCTCCTTGAGGAATTCCACTTCATTGATCTTCGCTTCGAGCGCTTTATTGGTGTTCTTTAACTCATTTTCCAGCAACTTGCGTTCTGTAATGTTGTAAGCCAGTATGACTCGCCCGTTGATCTCGCCAGTATCTTCAGCGACAAGCGGGGTCACGACCACTTCCATCATCTGTAATGGGTTTTCAGAGATCTGTACTTCTTCACGGGTTCTTTCTGTAAAAAGAAAGCAATGCAGTAATTGCGGCCATTTCTCAAAAACTTCCATTGGGTCTTTGCCGACCATGTCTCGCCTTGAGATGCCGATCCATGTTTCGGCCACGGTGTTCGCATCCAGAACGCGATCGTGTGCATCCACGACAAAGACCATTTCTGGAATGTGCTCCATGACCACATCGCGGGCAATCGGAACAAGATCCAACAAACGGGTGCGGAAGATCCCGGCGCTGATCAGCCCAATGCTGAGAGTGAATGATATCGGGGTCAGGTCGATCGGCGCGGATATGCTCGGAACGAGATTGGAGACCAGCTGGTAACCAATGTTGACGATCAAGGGGATCAGAACCGCGAAGATCAGAAAACCAAGTTGGCGGCGGAAAATATCTCTGAACGAAATGAAACGCCAGATCAACAACAAGGTGGAGATTATGTTCAAGGCATAACTTTGAAAGAACGCCGCCCAATACCATGGTCCGCGCTGCACCACCAATGGTCCGCCAATCTCTGATACCAAGCTGATGGATGCGTAATATAAATGGAACCATCGATCAGAAAAGATGAAAGACAGCGCGATGAAGGGGATGATGCAAAACATGACCACAAAAGGCCAAAGTGTTAACTTGTTGCGCCTTGAATAGGTCAGAACAAAATACAGCCACAACACTGGCTGACTGTTGATGCCGATATTCTCGACCCGAAGCCAGAACTTTTTGTCCGCAACACTGGTCGAGAAGGTGATCATGGCATACCCGAAAGACCAGACCGCCAGCGAGACCAGGACAAAGATCAATGCATTGCGCCCTGGGACAATAAATTTTTTTGCAACGAAGAAAGAGATCGAGATGGCAAAAAACGCATTAATGACAAGTACCGCCCCAAATAATATCCATTTGAATTCCATGTTCACCTTTAATTACGCGGTTCGGTAATATCCAACATCTACTGAATAAACATGACCTCGCTTGATGACCTGCCTGACCAAGTTGGTTCCATAGCGATACCCAAGCTGGCGGTAATCCGGCACAGACAGGATCAACATATCTGCCTGTTTTCCCACTTCGATGGAGCCGATCGAATCCGCCCTGCGGATTGCGTAGGCGGAATTGATCGTGGTTGCCGCGATGGCTTCTGCGGGGGTCAACTTCATGGCACGGCAGGCCAGCGCGATCACAAACTGCATCGACTCGTTCCATGTGGTGCCGGGGTTGCAGTCTGTGGCCAGGGCGAGGATCGCATCTGCATCGATGAGTTTTCTGGCGGGGGTGTAATCGGGTTCGGCTAATCCAAATGGTGTGCACGGCAGGGAGACCGCGACCGTTTCGGACCTGCCGAGCGCGGCGATATCTGCATCTGAGGTGCGGACGAGGTGATCGGCAGAGGCGGCTCCCAACTCAGCGGCGAGCGATGCTCCACCGAGGTTGTCAAATTCGTCCGCGTGGATCTTGAGCGGGAATCCCAGCGACCCTGCCCGCGTTAAGATCTGACGCGACTGTTCGAGGGTGAATGCTTTTGTTTCGCAGAACACATCCACAAAGGGCAGAGGCAGGCGCGGCGCGTGAGTCTCCCACCAATCCTTCAGCATGGGCAGCATGGTGTTGACGATCTCATCGGTGTAGCCTTGCGGGTTATCTTTGTATTCGGGGGCGATGGCGTGTGCGCCGAGAAAGGTAATGGATAGGTCAAGCGGGCTTTCGTCGTCGAGAGCGATGAGCGCTTTGAGCAGCCGCAGTTCAGTGGAGGTTTGCAGTCCGTAGCCGGTTTTGGCTTCGGCGGTTGTGGTGCCATGCGAGAACATGCGCAGCAGGCGCGGGCGAGTCTGCGCGATGAGCGATTCGATGCTGGCTGTGCGGGTCGCTTTCACCGTGGAGATAATTCCACCGCCTGACGCAAGGATATCAAGATAAGCCATGCCGCCCATTTTCATTTCGAATTCATTGGCGCGGTCGCCCGCCCAAATGAGATGTGTGTGCGGGTCCACGAATCCCGGCATCAGCACGCAGTGACCTGCATCCAGCGTGGGTTCATCGGGATAGGCTTTCTTGAGTTCGTCAGTGGTGCCGACCGCAACGATCTTTTCATCGCGAACAACAACGGCGCCGTTTTCGATGATGCCGAGATTTCCGAGGGCATGTCCGCGTTGGGGACCGCCCGCAAGGGTAAGGAGTTGGGAGGCTGAATGGATGAGCATGGTTTTTCACCGCAGTCCTGATTTATTTATTCGTCCAATTTAACCACAGATTGTATGATGTGGAACATGGATATGGTGTGTGTGCGTCGTTCGTCTTGATCGTAAAAACTATCATTTTTGTGAAGGACCAAAAAGCATCAAATAACTTGTAAATTAAAGTAAAAGTCGTAAAATGTAACTAATCTCACAATCATGTTGAGAAATCTTTTTGGAAAGGAGGTGACTAGCGATGTTGTTCCTGCCCAAAGAAAAAGGCCAGGGTCTTGTTGAGTACGCATTGATTCTTGTTTTGGTTGCCATTGTTGTTATTGCGTCTTTGATGATTCTTGGGCCGATGATCGGCAACACCTTCAGTAAGATCAATACCAGTCTCAGCCGAGTTTGATACATTATTTTTTTTGAATAGACTAACATAACTGTAAAGAAAAAACGCCTTGCCTCTCTTGTCTTTTTTTTTCAAGTGAGTAAAATAAAATCAATCTTGGGAGACCTTCCTGAGAAATCCAAAAGAAAGGAGACTTACTAACATGTTATTCGCCCCCAAAGAAAAAGGTCAGGGTCTCGTTGAATATGCTCTAATCCTCGTTTTGGTTGCCATCGTCGTTATTGCGGCCCTTATGATCCTCGGCCCGATCATCGGCAATGTGTTCAGCAAAGTCAATTCCAGCCTCAGTGGTGTGTAATTTGCACCTGCTTAGATAAAAAGCCCCGTCAACAGACGGGGCTTTTTATTTTAATAATTTGTGCTTCATTCCTTTTGCATTTTTCGCAAGGCTAAAAAGCCCGCTGCATTAAATATCACTGCGGCAAACGCAACGACCACAAACCCGAACTGTTGGTAGAGAATTACCGCCAGGAAGGAACCCAATGCGCGTCCAATGGAGTGGCCTGTCACATTCAGCGAAAGGATCGTTGCCCGAGCCGATGGGACGATCTCTGTCATCAGCGGGATGTGGCTGACCATAATGTATTCAAAGGTGATGTAGAACAGGAAGAGCCCGATCAAAGCGCCGATCTGGGTCTGTCCAATGAACGGCAGTAAGATGGATGCCAGCGCATTGCCGATCAGCCCGATGGTTAGAGCGAGCGGCTTGCCGAGCCGGTCGGTGGTGAAGGCAACCAGTCCTTCACCGCTAAGTTCGGATATGCCGATCACAGCGGATGCGCCTGCGAGAGCGGCGAGCTTGAGTCCAAAAGAATCTTCAAGCCAGATCCCGAACACCATGGTGACAAGTTCATTCGCGGTACTTGCCCACATGGCGATGGATATTCCGGCCATTGCTTTTACAGATGTAAAGACGGCCCGATATCCATTTCGCGAGCCTGCCTCGAAAGCGTGGTGCGGATCTTCGCGTGGAACGATGTTCCAGATCACGATGAAGGCAAAGGCTCCGAGGATCGTCAACGCGGGGAAAGGGGCCGACCAGCCGTACTTTCCCATGAGGAAGGCCATGAACGGTACGCCGGCAAAAAAGGCGGCAGACCAGGCTACCTCTGTTACTGCGAGCGCTGTGCCTCTTTGGGCGTAGGGGATGCGGTCGCCAAAATAGGCCTGCATGGATGGATCGAACATATACTTGCCGATCACGGCAAGTATGACTGCCGCCGCGAGGGTGTAAAGATTGGGATAGATCGTAACTGCCGCAATGCCGGATATGAATACTGCCAACCCTGCCAGCATGCCGAATCTCCGTCCGTACTTGTCGGCGATGGGGGCAAAGAAGGGACTGGTGGCTCCAAGCAAGGCCCGTGCGGTCATCAGGTAAGAAAGGGAAGAGGTCTCCACCCCAAGCCCGCGCGCAAACGTGGATAAAAATGGATACACCATCCTGTGTGCGGTATTCAGGATGGTGCGAAGGAACATGAAGATAATAAGCTGGGTGCGGATGCGCAATGAAGTTTATTCGCTGGTTTTGAAGGTCAGGAAAAAGCGCGTCAGGAAATACGCGGCCACCCAGGCCAGAATATTTAGCCCGACAAAGAAGAGGATGATATTCCATAGCCCCGAGTTAAAGATGGGAGATGGAGGCGGGTGCATGACATTTTGTGCGGTTGCAAAGACCACCCGCAAGGCGATGATGTAAAGTATATTTGCGGCTGAGGTGAGCCAGGAAATATCGAAGATCCAGAGCCCGGCCTGGAGCAAAATGCCTGTGATCGCGAAGATCATGGCGATGCGGAAGCGCGGCTCTGCAAGGAACAATCCGTTCCAATTGGCTTGCATGGCAAAGAGCGAGAGCGGAAGATATGTAAGCCAGAAGATGATGCCCGTGCGCCCGAGCGCGGCGCTCCAGGCGTGGAAACTTTCCTTGCGCAAGACCAGCCCTAAAAGTCCGGCGAGGGCCGCGGCCGCAAATGCGGCTTCTGCGGCGAGCACCCAGGCTCCGTGCAGGTATACGATCCGCACGTTCGATCCCAATGATTTTTCTTCAGGACCGAAAAGGGTCAGGAGTGCGATCACAATGACCGTGATGAAAAAAAAGAGGAGTGGGGATTTGTTTTTTGTCATGGCGCGAATTGTACCCGCTTCCTTATACTTTTGTCCGGCATGTTGCTTGACAATCCATTTGCATGTGGATACACTCAAAGCGTTTGGGGAGTAGCCGCCTGCGTTCACGCAGGATAGGTTGTCGTCATCCCATTGGCTGGAAGAAAAGCCATCGGCAGCTTATGCGTTCAAGACGTTGGCGAGACCATCACAGAGGATGTGGTGGTCTCGTTTTAATTTTTATGGAACCAACAGGCTTTTTGTCTGGGAAATAACCTTCCGATCAGGAGATATTCAATGACACATGAAGAAATGAAGGAACAGGATTGGCACGCGTTAAAGGCGGAGGAGGTTTTAAAACATCTTGAAGTGCAAGACGAAGGACTGACTTCTGCAGAAGTTGAAAAACGCCTGAAGCATTACGGGCAGAATCAGCTGCGTGAGGCGCCGCGTCCCGGGTTCCTTGCCTTGTTATGGGGGCAGTTGAATAATTTTGTTGTGATCTTGTTGATCGTGGCTTCAGTGATCTCAGCCTTGCTTGGTGATTATGTGGAAGCGGCTGCGATCATGGCGATCGTTGTGCTTAACTCGGTGCTGGGTATCGTGCAGGAGCAACGGGCAGAACAGGCGTTGGCTGCGTTGAAGAAATTGGCCGCGCCAGATGCGCAAGTGCTGCGTGATGGCGCCCGCCATTCCGTCCCTGCTTACAACCTTGTCCCGGGTGATATTGTTTTCCTGGAGGCGGGGAACTTCATCCCTGCGGACCTGCGCCTGCTCGAAGCGGTCAACCTGCGGGTGGAGGAGGCTTCGCTCACGGGTGAGTCTTTGCCTGTGCAGAAGAACGCCGCCACCGTGTTGGAAAAGAATGTCCCGTTGGGCGATCGAAAAAATACCGCTTTCATGGGGACGGTGGTTAATTATGGGCGCGGTCGCGGTGTGGTCACCAGTACCGGCATGCACACTCAACTTGGCTTGATCGCCACCATGCTGCAAAATGTTGAAACCGAAGAAACACCTTTGCAAAGAAGGCTTGACCAACTTGGCAGGTCGCTCAGTATTGGCGCTTTGATCCTCGTTGCGGTTGTCTTTATTGTTGCGCTCATTAATCAAACCGCGATCGGCGAGCTGTTCTCAAACCCGGTTGCTTATTTCAAGGAGTTCGCAGAGCAGATCACCGAGGTGTTCATTATCGCCATCAGCCTTGCCATTGCCGCGGTTCCCGAAGGGCTGCCCGCCGTGGTGACCATCTCTCTCGCGCTTGGCATGCGTGAAATGATCCAGCGTCATGCGCTTATTCGAAAACTGTCTTCGGTGGAGACTTTGGGCTCGGCTACTGTGATCTGCTCGGATAAAACCGGCACCCTGACCCAGAATGAGATGACCGTGACCCGCATTTGGGCGGACGGGCAGTTCGTGCATGTGACCGGAACTGGATATGTGCCCAACGGCGAATTTCAGGTGGACGGCGCGAAAGTGGATGTGGCGAAGTATCCGGCGATCCTTTCTGCGCTTTGGCTGGGATTGATCAACAATGACGCCACGATCGAGACCACCGGGGAAAATGAATCTACGAAGACTTACCGCATCGTTGGCGACCCGACAGAGGGTTCGCTTTTGGTGGCGGCTGCCAAGGCTGGGGCGATCCATGTTGAGATCGACGAAGCCTACCCCCGTGAGAACGAAGTGCCGTTCGATTCTGAACGCAAGCGTATGATCACCATTCACGATGTGCGCGATCCGAAACCCCACGATCCATCGCCTTTCTATGATGAGAAGCACAAGGATTGGGATGTGATCGCAGTGAAGGGTGCGCCGGATATTGTGCTGAACTTGTGTACCCAATATCAAGGCATGGACGATAAGCCCAAGCCACTAACAGCCGAAGCCAGGGAACGCATCCTTGCCGCCAATGATGCAATGACCAGGGATGCTTTGCGTGTGATCGGACTTGCCTATCGCCTGGACCGCGATGTCCCCAATGATCCTGAACAGATCAAAGCGGAAGAATTGGAGAAAGATCTGGTCTTTGTTGGGTTGACGGGCATGATCGACCCGCCGCGTGTGGAAGTTAAACCCGCGCTCGAACATGCGCGCCACGCGGGCATCCGCACGGTGATGATCACCGGCGATTTCCCCAACACTGCCAAGGCAATAGCCGAAGCGATCGGTCTTTTGCGCCCCGGCAAGAAGGTGTTGACCGGCGCGGCATTGGATGACATGGATGATGAAGAACTCAAGAACATCATTGAAGATACCGATGTTTTTGCCCGTGTCTCCCCCGAGCATAAGATGCGCATTGTGGATGCCCTGCAGGCGAACAACGAGATCGTGGCGATGACCGGCGATGGTGTGAATGACGCCCCCGCCATCAAGCGCGCGGACATCGGTGTGTCGATGGGAATCACCGGCACGGATGTGGCCAAGGAAACAGCCGACATGGTGCTCACGGATGATAACTATGCAAGCATCGTCGCTGCAGTTGAACAGGGACGCATCATTTACAGCAATATCCGAAAGTTCGTTTTCTTCCTGCTTTCTTCGAACGTGGCAGAGATCATGATCATCTTCCTGGCTACGCTGGCCGGCTTGCCCGCTCCATTGACCGCCATTCAATTGTTGTGGCTCAACCTGATCACAGACGGCGCGCCGGCGTTGGCGCTTGCCATGGAAAAGGGCGACCCCGATATCATGGACCAGCAGCCGCGTGCCAAGTCTGAGCCGATCGTCAATCGCTCGATGGGCGTTGGCATCATCGTGCAGACCATTATGCAGACAAGCGCTGTGCTGGGCGCTTTCATTACAGGGTTGGCGTGGCATCTCGAAACTGGGGCAGTCATCCCGGCGGGAGCGAACGCGCTTTCTTATGTCCTCTCGCATGATTGGCGCGGTATTGATGTCCAATCTGCTGAGACCATGGCTTTTGTCACCCTATCGCTTGCTGAATTGATCCGCGCTTACACGGTTCGCTCTGAACGCGCCTCGATCTTCAAGATCGGAATTTTCTCGAACAAGTATATGCAATATGCGGTGGGACTATCCATTGTGCTGCTTTTGCTCGTGTGCGCCGTGCCTTTCCTGCAGCCCATCTTCAATACGCACTTCCTCACCGGTCGTGAGTGGGCAGTGGTGATCGGGCTCTCGCTGATGCCGGCTGTTGCAGAAGAGATCACGAAATTCTTCCTGCGAAGAAGCAAATCTTAACCTTCAAAAATCCCGCGCAGCCAGCGCGGGATTTTTTATGAAAATGAGTGATGTTCGTCCATTGTATGTGCAGGCAAAGCAAAATAGAATCAACCCATGACCAACGAGCGCGATCGAAAAAGTTTGTTAGCCATTAATCTTGGGCTGGGTATCAATATCTTCCTGGCTTTTGTCAAAACGATCTTTGGTATTTTGGGCCACAGCCCGGCGCTGCTGGCCGAAGGGATCAACTCTACTTCAGACGTGGCGTACTATATTGCCGCGAGCATTTTTGTGCGCCTTGCCAATAAGCCCGCCGATAGCGAGCACCCGTACGGTCACCGACAGATGGAAAGCATCGCTTCGGTGGTGATCGGCTCATTCATCGTGGCAACGGCGGTCGCGGTCTTTTGGGATGCGGTGGACAAGGTTTGGGACCTGGCGGATGGGTTGGTGGAGTCTCAGGGCGCGCATCCGTTCGCGCTGTGGGTCGCGCTCGGGACAGTGATCATCAAGATCTTTCTCACTTATTATGTGCGGAAGCTGGGACGCGAGACTCACAACCCGGTGGTGGATGCGCTCGCTTATGACCACCGCAATGACCTGTTCTCCGCTTCTGCTGCGGCCGTTGGTATCTTCCTCGGTCAACGCGGATTGCCGTGGGTGGACCCGCTTGCAGGGGCATTCGTTGCGCTGTTGATCATGCGTACGGGCATCTTCGTCCTGCGCGAATCTTCCACCGACCTGATGGGCGTGGTCCCCAACCGTGACCTGGCCGAGCGCATTGCCGGGTTGTTGAAGTCTATCTCGGGTGTGAGACAGTTGGAGGAATTGCAGGCGCATCGCTTTGGACCGCATATTGTGATCAATGTGACCATCGGCGTGGATGGGAACATCACGGTCCGCAAGGGGAATTCCATTGCCAGCCGTGTGGAGGAGAAACTGCTCTCCTCGATTCCCAACCTGCGGCGGGTGCATGTCCATTATCACCCCGCAACCAAAAGCCACGAGAACATGACCATTGACGATATTCTGGATGAGTCACACAAACATTCCTCGCCTTACCAACCTGAGTATTACGAGTAAAAGCTCGCGATCTTCAATGCAGAATCACAAAGGCACTGAGTTATTCTCAGTGCCTTTGTGATTTACGTGCCGAGGCTAATTTCTTTTCTTGAAGAAGGAGTGCATTTCTTTCAGCGTCTGCTTCCATGTGGATTCTGCATCCAGTTTGCGTTGAATATCGCCCGCGCGCTGACGCATAATGGCGATGACCCGTTCATCTTCGCCGGCATCCAGCCAGAAGCCGTGATCATTCTTGGCGCAGGTATCCAGCTTGAGGTCATATAACCGATATTGGAATTCATCCAGCCCGGCGCCGCAGTGCGGGCAGGGATAATTTGTTTCGGATTGGAAATGGACCAGCGAGCCTTTGTGGGCGTCGTCATCGAAGGCGGTGTCTTCCAGTTTATCCAGTTCGTGGAAGTCCAGCCACATGCCGCGGCATTCCGGGCAGGAGTCGACTTCGATCATGCCTTTGTAGTATTTTTTTACCAGATCAGCATTACATTTGGGACAATTCATTTGCTATTCTCCTGAATCTTCCTCAGGTAAAACTTCCTTCACCAATTCTTCCACCGACCTGCCCTCGGAGTGCAGATCCAGCCGGACTAAAAACTCTGCGTTGCCTTTTGGTCCCAACAGCGGAGACTTGATCAGCCCGCGCAGGGCGAAGCCTTCCTCTTTGGCAAAGGTCAACACATCCACCAGCACCTGCCTGTGGATCTCTGGGTCACGGATCACGCCGTCGCCGCGCGCCACATCCTTTTTACCCGCTTCGAACTGCGGCTTGATGAGCGCCACGATTTCTCCGGTCGGTGCCAGCCACTTTCGGGTGACAGGCAGTAATATTTTTAATGAGATGAACGAAGCATCCACAGTGACGAATGAAATGGGTTCAGGCAGTGACTCGACATGCCGCGCATTCGTCTCTTCCATCACCACTACCCGTGGGTAATTTCTCAGCTTCCAGTGCAGGATGCCTTTGCCAACGTCTATGGCGTAGACCTTTTCTGCGCCGCGCTGGAGCATGCAATCGGTGAAGCCGCCTGTGGATGCGCCCACGTCTGCGCACACCAGCCCTTTGACCTCGATGCCGAACGCTTCCAGCGCCGCATCCAGTTTTTCGCCGCCGCGCGAAACAAAGCGCGGACCGTGGTCCACTGTCAGCGTGGACTTTGTATCGATCGCTGTGGCAGGTTTCAGGGCGACTTGATCGTTCACTCGCACCTGCCCGGCCATGATCAAGGCTTGGGCCTTCGCGCGTGATTCGGCGAGTCCGCGCTCCACAAGTAAAACATCCAGACGGTTCTTCGGCATGAAAATATTGTATCAGGTAAAATATCTCCATGCTAAAAGCCCTGATCAAAACCATGCGTCCCCGTCAATGGGTGACGAAGAACATCTTTATCTTCGCCGCGCTCGTTGCAGACAAGCAACTTTTCCAGCCCGAGGCTTTCCTGCGGACATTGGCAGGCTTCGGCTTGTTCTGTCTCATCTCTTCCTGCGTGTACATCATCAATGACCTCGCCGATGTGGAGGCGGATCGCCAGCATCCTGAAAAGAAGAACCGTCCCATCGCTTCGGGTAAACTGCCTGTGGGTGTGGCGTTGACCGCCGCCATCCTGTTCGTGATCATTACCTTCGCGTTGGCATACATGCTCGCGCCGTCTTTGCTGGCTGTGATCGGCGGATACTTTGTCATCAACCTCGCTTACTCCAAATGGCTCAAGCATGTGCCGATCGTGGATGTGCTCATCATCTCGGCGGGATTTGTGCTGCGTGTGGGAGCGGGCGTGACCCTGATCGACGTGGAGCGATTCTCGCCCTGGCTGTATGTGGTGATGACCCTGCTCTCGTTGTTCCTAGGCTTCGGCAAACGCCGCGCCGAACTCGCGCTCCTTGCGCACGGCGCGGGCTCACACCGCAAAGTGCTGGACGGCTACACCCTGCCTCTGCTTGACCAGTACATCATGATCGTTTCAGGCGCGACCATCGTTGCCTACTCGCTTTACACCTTCTCTGCGCCCAACCTGCCGGAAAACCACAGCATGATGCTGACCATTCCCTTCGTGGTGTACGCCATCTTCCGCTACATGTATCTCATCGAAGTCAAGCATGAAGGAGGCGCCCCCGAAGAAGTTCTGTTGTCTGACCGTCCGTTTCAGCTTGCCATGCTTTTGTGGGGACTGACCGTCCTCGCCATCTTCTATCTTTCATGAAAGCGTCTGCGCCCGGCAAGATCATCCTCTTTGGCGAACACGCCGTGGTCTATAACCACCCCGCGCTCGCTGTTCCTGTCACGCAGGTTCATGCGGATGTTGAAGTCGTGGATTCTCCCCGCGCAGGGATATTCATCCACGCTCCGGGCATTGACCTGCACGCCGAACTGGATTCGCTCCCTCCCGCCCATCCGATCGCTTCTGTTATTCTCAAACTGTTTCAACTCT
>JAGNWT010000044.1 GCA_017985935.1 Anaerolineales bacterium
CTCATCCTCCCGTCTGTTTTGTTTTTAAATGCGGCGCTGTTACAATGAAGCAAACATCCATTAAAAAGAGGTCCGCATGAACGTATCCGATGCCATCCGCCTGAAACGCGCCGTAAGAAAATTCCAAGACGCTCCCCTGCCCGCAGATGTGATCCACAACATCCTGAACGCAGGGCGCAGGTCTCAGTCATCCAAGAACGGACAAGCCTGGCAGTTCATCGCCATTCAAGACCGTGGAACGCTGCAAGCACTTTCCCAATGCGGCGAGTGGGCGGGGCACATCGCCGGCGCGGCTTTGTGCGTGGCGATCCTCACCCCGGAACCCACAGCAAAATTCCAAACCATGTTCGATGCGGGTCAAGCCGCAGCCTTCATGCAGCTCGCCGCTTGGGAGTTGGGAGTCGGGTCCTGCCCGGCTTCGATCTACGAACCTGAAAAAGCGCGCGACATTTTAGGCTTCCCAAACGAATGGCACCTGCGGGTGGCTCTCTCATTTGGGTATGCTTTGGAGGAAGAGGTATTATCTGCAACGCCAAAGAAGGGTGGACGGGCGGCGTTGGAAGATGTTGTCCATTGGGATAAATGGCAGAGATTGAAATAACCGCCAGTCGTGATGCCCGTTATACAGGAATTAAAACAAAGACCTCTGTGTTGTTGATCACACAGAGGTCTTTTATTTTATCCTTGCGATGACCCGTCCTGCTCTTTGGGCTTGATCTCGCTATCGAGCACCCTTTGGAAGAAGTTACGCGTCTCTTCGAGCACGATCGAGTTCAGGATGTCGAGCTCTTTTTCGAGATCCCTTTTTTCGGGTTTGGTCGCCAGGAAGCGGTCACGTTCCTTTTCGAGGCGGGTGGCGTTGATGACCATGTCTCGCCAGGTGGAGCCCCAGTGGAAGTTCTGTCCCAGCCCGCTGATGACGGTCAACGTGGCCGCAATGATCGGGGTCGCCACCGCAAAGCTGTTCTTGATCCACGCGGGGTCCTGAAGAAACTCAGCGGCAGAAATGGAGGAGATCAGGGTGACCAGCGAACCAAGGATGATCGTCCATGTGCGGTAGCGCTTAAACGCCTTCTTGTTACTGCTGCTCGCGCCCCAGTAATAATCGATCTTGCTTTTATATTGGTTCAACACATAATCTTCATCAATGACTTTAATCAGTTTGGGAATCTCAGAATCACTCATGACCATGCCTCCGTGTTATTTTTGCAGCCTGCGAATACAATGATGAAATACATTATCGCACTATTTTCCAAAATCAGAGTTGGCAATTTCACACATCCGGCGGGCGTATTGCCCCGCTTACATTTGTGGTTTAATACCCGCATGGACTCACCCCTCCTCCCCTTCTTTCAACCCAAAGGCGTCGTGGTCATCGGCGCATCCACCTCGCCCGAAAAGCTCGGCTACGGCGTGGCACGGAATCTCATCCAAAGCGGGTACACAGGCGCGATCCATTTTGTGAGTCAGAAAAGCGGCACGTTGTTCGACCGTCCGCTTTATACAAATCTCAATGAAGTGCCCGACCCGGTGGATCTGGCGATCCTGATCGTCCCGACTCAGGCAACTCCACAAACCATCGAAGACTGCGCGAAAAGAGGAATCAAAGCCGCGACCATCGTCTCCGCGGGCTTTCGTGAGGTCGGCGCGGAGGGCGCTGCGCTCGAAGCGCAATGCGTGGAGGCTGCCCAAAAGCACGGCGTGCGGCTGCTCGGACCCAATTGCATCGGCACGCTCGACACCCATCTGCCGCTTGACACCACCTTCCTGCAGCCGCCCATGCCCACTCAGGGCGGAATCGGATTCATCTCGCATTCGGGCGCATTTGCCGCCGCGGTCATTGACTGGGCGCGCGAACAGGGCTTTGGCTTTTCGCAGATCGTCAGCCTCGGCAACCAGGCCGACGTCAACGAGACCGATGTGCTGCCGCAAGTGGCAAGCGATGAACACACCAAGGTCATCGTGCTTTACATGGAAAGCGTTTCAGACGGACGCAAGTTCGTGCAAGCCGCCAGCGAGGTCACCAAACACAAACCCGTCATCGCGCTCAAGGTCGGACGATTTGAAGCAGGACAAAAAGCCGCCGCCTCGCACACCGGCGCGCTGGCTGGCTCCGAAGCCGCCTTCGATGCAGCCTTTGCCAAAGCAGGAATCTTGCGTGCAGACACCGCCGAGCAGATGTTCGATTGGGCGCGGGCTTTGGAGAATTGTCCGCTGCCGAACGGGAAGCGCATGGCGATCTTGACCAACGCGGGCGGACCGGGAGTCATTGCCGCCGATGCCCTCGAAACGAACGGCTTGGTCCTGTCTCAATTGACAGAGTCCACGCTGAAAAATTTATCCGCCAACCTGCCGCCCTCTGCCAGCGTCCACAATCCCGTGGATATGCTCGCCTCGGCATCGCCTGAGACCTACGCCTCCTGCCTGAAAAGTTTGTTGCAAGACGAAAACGTGGACGGCGTGCTGGTCATCCTCCCTCCGCCGCCGATGTTCAAAACCGAAGAGGTGGCAGAGACATTGATCGCAGCCATCGGTCATTCCGATAAACCTGTTGTCATTGCGCTGATGGGCTCCACGCTTGTGGAAACAGCAGAGCAAAGATTCAGAAGCGCAAAAGTGCAAACCTATGCTTTCCCCGAGCGGGCGGCATCCGCTTTGGGAGTGCTGGCAAAACGAAAAGCCTTCCTCACCAACTTCAACGATGAACAACCGACCAAAAAGCAGTCCATCCGATCTTCACAGCCTACTGTTGATGAACTTCTCGCCGCCTACGACATCCCAACCACGCCGATCAAACTCGCCCAGAACGAAACCGAAGCCGCCACCCTCGCCAAAGCACTGGGCTTTCCTGTGGTGATGAAGATCGCCTCGCCCGATATTCTGCACAAGTCAGATATTGGCGGCGTGCTGTTGAACATCAATTCGGAAGAGGAAGTCAACCGCGGCTATGTACTCTTGATGCAGCGCGCACAGCAGGCAAAACCCAACGCACACATCGAAGGCGTTCACATCCAACGGCAGATCCCGCAGGGACAGGAAGTCATCATCGGCGCGGTGCGCGATCCGCTTTTTGGGGCGTTGATGATGTTCGGCTCGGGCGGCATCGAGGTGGAAGGACTCAAGGATGTGGCATTTGCGTTAGCACCGCTGAATCAAGCCGGGGCGCGGGAAATGATCCGCAAGACCTGGGCAGGTAGGAAGCTGAAAGGCTTTCGCAGCATCCCTGCCGTGGATGAAGATTCTGTCATCGATGTGCTCATCAAACTTTCGCATCTGGCAATGGACAACGAATCCATCGAAGAGATCGAGATCAATCCATTGCGGGTGCTGGGCAATGGCGCGGTGGCTGTGGATGTTCGGGTAAAATTGCGCGCATGATCCAACTCTCGAACATCACTTATTACCCCGTCAAAGCCTGCCGCGGATTCGATGTGGCTGAATCTTTTGTCGAACGCATGGGGCTGACGAACGACCGCCGCATGATGGTCGTCACACCTGATGGTGAATTTCTAACCCAGCGTGAAGCGCCCAAACTCGCGCTCGTCACACCCACCTTTCTTGACGATACTTTACTAAAACTTTCCGCGCCGAATTTTGACACCCTGATCTTTGAAGTGGAAAAGAAAGGCGAAATTTTCCCCGTCAATATTTGGAGCAGTGAAAACGTCGCAAGCATCAGGCAGGACGAATCAGTGACCGACTGGCTTTCGGAATGGCTGGGCATAAAAACACACCTGGTGTATTTTGCAAAGGGATACAAACGCAAAATAAATCCGGAATATGCGGTCAATGCGGATGACCACACCGGGTTTGCCGACGGTTACCCGATCTTGATCATCTCTGAAGAATCGCTTCAGGACTTAAACTCACGGCTTGATTCGCCCGTCCCAATGAATCGTTTCCGCCCGAACATTGTGGTCAAAGGCTGTGAGCCGTTCGCGGAAGATTCGTGGAAGCGCATCCGCATCGGCGGCGTGGAAATGGCGCTCGTGAAGCCCTGTCCGCGCTGCGTGGTGACAACCATCGACAAGGAAACACTGGCGAAGAACAAGGAGCCGCTCAAGACCCTGAACTCCTATCGCAATCATGAGCTGGGAGCGATCTTCGGCATGAACGTCATCCCGCTGAACGAAGGCACGATCAAGGTCGGGATGAACGTGGAGATCATCGCGTAATGGATTCCATCATCAACATCCTCGGCTGGGCAGGGACGGTGCTCTACCTCATCGCCTATGGGCTGGTCTCTGCCAAAAAAGTAGAAGGCGACTCGTGGACGTATCAGGGGTTGAACATCGTTGCGGGGATCTGCCTCATCGTCAATACTTTTTATTTGCAGGCGTATCCGTCCGCGGGTTTGAATATCGCCTGGGTCGGCATCGCCTTTCTGACATTGGGGCGCAAGGTCTGGATGAAAAATGGCTGACATTTCACGCAGAGACTTTCTCAAACTGGGCGGCGCGGCGCTGCTCGGCATTTCCGCAGGGAAGTTCATTCCGCCCACCGAGTTCGAGGATGAGCCGAACTTCACCGCGCCCCTGATCTGGAACGGCACGCGCAAGTTCAAGCGCATGGCATTCACCTACGATGATTGCTACCTGCTGAACAAAATGCAGGCGCTCGAAGAACTGCTCGATCAATTCCCCAAATTCAAAGTGACCTTCTTCCCCGTCGGCTTGAAACTGCTCGACCTTGAGAAGCAGGACAAAGGCATCTGGAAGCGTCTGGTGGACAAGGGGCATGAGATCGGCTATCACACCTTCGATCATGTCAACCTCGGGGTGATGTCTCCACCCACCGCGCTGATGGATTTCGACAAGTGGAACAACGCACTGACCGAAGTGCTTGGCGCACCGTACGCCGTGCGCTTCGTCCGCCCGCCGTATGACATCATCAGCTACACACTGGATGTCTTATGCCAGGAGCGCGGACTGGTCGCGACCTTGTTCTCCCTTGGCGGCGGCGGCGAACCTGATGTGGTAGTGAGAGCCATACAAAAAGGAAGAGGCGGCGACATCGTCCAGATGCACATCCGCACCCAGGATTACAACTCCAGCATGAAAGCCTTCCCGTGGCTGCAGGAGAATCAATGGGAACTGGTGACGATGAGCAAACTTTACGACGATTATCTGCGCCAGAAGGTCAATGCGGACGGCTGCGATCTGAACACAGGGACATCCCTGACGCGCACTTGTGTTGAGTGAGAAGTAAAAAAGGCAGTTACTTCACAAAGTAACTGCCTTTCCTTTTTTCTATCAACTACTGCTTATTTCCCAATCCCTAATCCCCGATCACATCCTGAGAATATTTATCCGCAAAGAGGGCGGGCTGACCGCCTGTGTGCCAGAACAGAACGGTCTCGTCCTTCTTGAAGAATCCCTTGCGGATGAGGTCGATCATCCCTGCTGCGGCGCGCCCCGTGTAAACAGGGTCAAGCAAAAGCCCCTCGGTGCTGGCGAAGTATTTGATCGCCTCGCGCTCCCCTTCCCCGAAGACCCCGTATCCCGCCTGACAATAATTCTCGGTTGCCAGAACATCGTCGTGATTGAAGTTGATCCGCTCGCCGAGCCTTTCGCTGGCATCAGATGCAAGCGCAGAGACATGCGCCTTCAGTTCGATCTCTGGCTCGTCAATGCTGATTCCCAACACCCTGCCTTTGAAACCGAACAAACGCTGACCCAGCACCAATCCCGCATGCGTGCCGCCTGAAGATGTGCCGAACACGATCCAATCTGCATGGACTTTCTGATCCATAAATTCCTGCATCGCGAAGGCATAGCCCATCGCGCCTGTGGAACTCGACCCACCATACGGGACGAGATAAGGCTTGCGTCCAGCCGCAACGGCGTTATCAAAAGTTTCCTGCAAAATGCGGTCTCGGTCTTTGCGGTCAGCGACGGTGATGATCTCCGCGCCGAAAAGCTGGTCAAGTAAAAAATTTGCCGAAGGCTGGGAGGGGCGCTCGCCTGTCAGCACCAGTTTGCAGTCAAAGCCGAAGCGGGCGGCGGCGGCAACGGTCTGGCGGCAGTGATTCGATTGGATCGCTCCCGCCGAGATCAGCATATCTGCTCCCTGCTCGCGCGCCTCCGCAACCAGAAATTCCAATTTGCGAGTCTTGTTCCCGCCGAAAGCGAGTCCCGTCTGGTCATCGCGCTTGACGAGAATGCGAGGTCCGCCAAGAGCGGCGGTGAGGCGCGGCAGTTCTTCAATGGGCGTGGGAAGATGGGCAAAATTCAATCGGGCAATGGGTTTCATTTAACTCCTTTGTGATCACGAAAGGCACGAATTGACACAAAAGAAAAATCAATACACAAATCGTTTCCATTCGGCATTGATCCTCCAAAGAAAATTTGGCTCTTCGTGTCCTTTGTGGATTCTACTCCAACCCCTGCTTGGTTCTTTCCTTCCCTCTCGAACGCATCACATCCAACACACGCGGCACGACCTCGGTGTACAACTTGTACCAAAGTTTGGTCGGTGCAAAATCATACGCACCCAGCGTACGCACTACTTCGCCGCCCAAGCCTTCCTTGAAGCGATACACCCCCCACATTGAGTCGCTTTCGTTGAAGATCTCGGGCGCACCCCACAGATCGTAGGCGCTGCATCCGCCTGCCTTCGCGCTCTTCATCGCTTCCCATTGCAAAAGATAGGTCGGCATTTTTTCACGATGCAAATTGCGCGACATGCCATAGACATAATAAGCGCGACCCGCGAACATGAACAGGAAGATCGCAGCAACAGGCTCACCCTCAACCTCGGCGATCAGGGGAACACATGAAGGTATGTTTAATGTTGAAAGTTGAACGTTGGACATGAACAACTTCCAAACGGTCTGGTAATAATTTTCATCGCGGATCACAAAGCCATCACGCACGGAAGTCTCGGCGTACATTTTGTAAAGCAGCGGCAGGTCATCGAGCGTGCCCGTGCGGATGGTCACGCCCTTCTTCTCAGCCAGGCGGACGTTGTAGCGCGTCTTCGGCTTCATGCGCATGAGCATTTCTTCTTCAGACGCAGAGAGATCAATGAGGACGGAATTTCGGAATTGGATCTGGTCGGACGAATAGACCCAGCCCCTGCGAATCAGATCGGACCGAACAGCCTGCCCGCTGTTTTCTGTGACATCCCCTTCGCTGTCAGGGACTCCGCGCCCAAGGGCGACATCGGGATCAACCTTCAAGAAGATCGCACCTTGTTTTCGCGCAAAGGCTTGCAGGTCGTTCAACACGCGAGTCCTCAAGGATGCATTATCCCAATTCATGAGCGGTCCTTTCGGCGCATAGAGAACCGACAGGCGGGCGGTAAATCCGCGGGAGAGGATTTGGCGTTTGAGAATGAGACAGGCGGCAGAACAGTGATCGGTAATTGGCGATTGGAAATTGGTGGAAATGTGAAACTTCCCATCATCTGTCCACACGGCGTAATAGGGAATCCAACCGTACTTCGCCTTCACCTGTCCCCATTCATAGGTTTGCAGGAAATGCGGGTTGGGAAGTTTTGAGATCAGCTCATTCCAATTCTGACTATTCACTATTCTCTATTCCCTATGTACTTCGTATACATCCAATACAACAGCGGATTATAGACTCGATCCACTGCCTGCGCGGCGCGCTTTAACTCTCCGCCGAATCCGCGTTTGAAGCGATAGACTCCCCACAGCCCATCGTGGCGCGATTCAAACTCCGCTTCGAGTTTTTCTTCGCCTTCATCAGGGACTCCCCACAGGTCATACTCGTCACAGCCGCGCGCCTTTGCCCAGCGGACAGCTTCCCATTGCAAAAGATAGGTTGGCATGCGGTTGCGTTCGTGATCGTTGGACGCGCCATAAACGTACCAGGCGCGCTTCCCATTGGCAAAGACCATCAACGATGCGAGCGGCTTGCCTTCATATTCAGCGACCAGCAGTTCGCAAGTCCCTTTGGCATGGAACAGTTCATAAGCGCGTTGATAATATTCCTTCGAATGAACGCCGAAGTTATCACGTCCGCCAGTAACGGTCATCATCTCATGGAAGGCGGAGATATCATCCCACGCACGGATCGTCACGCCTTTCTTTGCCGCGAGGCGGATATTGTAGCGGCACTTGGGTTTCATGCGCGAAAGGATCGTTTCCTCCTCTTCTTTAATGGAGAGGACAACCGTGCGGGGCGGTTGGATGTTATGTTTGGAAATGATGAATGATGAGCGCTTCGCGTGAATGATGGATTTGTCATCCCACGTATCAGGCTCAACTTTAAGAAAGATTGCGCGATTCTTTTTGCAAATGGAATCAACTTCACGCCAAAACTGGTCACTGATTCCTGAAAACTGCCCACTAAAAACCGGCTTGGGAAGATAACCAATCGTCAGTCCCAGCGGCAGGCGACGGAAGAGAATTTGTGCGCCAATTTCGTGATCGATAATGCGTACCGGCTTCCAGCCGAAATCTTTTTTGAGCTCGCCCCACTCACCCATTTGCAGCAAATGAGAATTGGGATGAGATTCCAGAAAATGATTCCAGTCGGTGAGATTCACTTCAGGCATTACAGGTCCAGGCTCAATGATTGAAGATCTGAGGGCTGGGTGTCACTGATGTGCGAACCCGGGATCAGGTCATCTATAAATTTGTTGAGCGCGGAGCGGTCTGCCCCAAGACTGGATAACTGCTCAATGGCTTGAGGCAGGTTCGGGATTAAGGATGACGCGTCCTGCTCGAGGCGGAATATGTCGGGGTGTGGAGTCTGCGCGAGAGGCGTACCTTCATCCCAAAGTTCTTCCGCAAGTTTTTCACCCGGGCGAATGCCCGTGAACGTGATCTCGATATCCTTGTGCGGCTCAAGCCCCGAGAGCCTGATGAGATCTTCAGCAAGGTCGAGGATGCGGACAGGCTTGCCCATATTGAGCACAAAGACCTCGCCGCCATTCTGCATGGATGAGGCTTGCAACACAAGGTAGACCGCCTCGGGAATGGTCATGAAAAAACGATACATGTCGGGATGTGTGATGGTGACAGGTCCGCCGTTGGCGATCTGATTTTTGAAAATGGGAATGATGCTGCCGCGTGAGCCAAGCACGTTGCCAAAGCGGACAACAGTGAAAGCGCGATGATTTTTATTGGCGGCATCAAGCACGATCATCTCTGCAAATCGTTTGGTCGCGCCGTAAATGCTTGAAGGGCGGACCGCCTTGTCGGTGGAGATCATGACAAAGCGTTCGACGTTGTGGGCAAGGGCGGCTTGCACAAGATTGCGCGTGCCGATGACATTGTTGGTGACCGCTTCAATGGGATTAGCTTCCATCAAAGAGACATGCTTGTGCGCGGCTGCATGGAAAACGATCTGTGGTTGATGCGAACGGAAGACAGAGTCCAGCCGCTCAACATTGCGAATATCGGCGATGACGGGAATTAATTTCAGGGAGGGATATTCGCCCTGCAGTTCGAGCAGGATCTCAAAGATGGAGTTTTCACCATGCCCGAACAGCACAAGTTCAGAAGGATTACGCCGCGCGATCTGGCGGCTGAGTTCGCGCCCAATGGAGCCGCCCGCGCCGGTGACCAGTACGCGCTTGCCTTCAAGGGCAAGCCCTACTTTCTCGTCGTTCACGCGAACAGGCTCGCGGCGCAGCAGGTCAGTGATATCCACTTCACGCAGGCGGTTGACACTGACCTTGCCGCCGAGCAGTTCGTAGATGCCCGGCATGGTGCGAGAGGTGATCCCCTTCCGGCGGCAAACGTCATTGACCAGACGAATGATGTTGCCCGGTGCGGAGGGAATGGCAATGATGACTTCGTCGATGTGTTTGTCTTCGATCATGGAGGCAAGTTTATTGACCTTGCCAATGACCGAGACGCCATAGATCTGATGATTCTGCTTGGCAGGGTCATCATCAAGAAAGCCGACCGGAACAAGATTCAACTGCGAAGGGCGCTGCAATTCCCTTACCACGAGCGCACCGGCATCACCCGCGCCAACGATCAGGACGCGTTTGGCTGTCCCTGCGCGAGGCGCATTGGATTGCTCCGAGAGGATACGCAAAGCAAAGCGCGATCCGCCGATCAACACAAGCGAGAGCAGCCAGTCAATGCCGAGGGCGGACCGTGGCATGCCCGGCAGGATGAATCCCATGCTGATGAGCAGGAGCATCACACCCGAGGTCAGCACAGAAGCGGTAGTGACCGCGGCGGTGATCAGCCGCAATTCGCTGGTGCTGGCATACATCCACAGGCGGCGGTACAGTCCGAAATAAAAATAAACGGGAAGTTTTACCAATAATGCCACCCCGCACATCAACAAGGCGGCGGGGAAATAAAACGGCAGCTCGCTCACATCCAGCCGCAGGGCGAAACTACCCAACACCGAAATAACGATGAGGGCAATGTCACCGATCAAAACAAAGCGGTTGCGGACATGAGTACGGGAAGACATAAGAAAGGATGAATTATGAAGGGGGAAGGATAAATAAAGTGAGAAGCAAAGGGGTATCGCTTTTACTTCTTAGCTTTTATTCAACTCCCGCGCATCGCTTCAACTGCCTCGTAAATACCATCAGCCAGTAAAACACGCGGTTTGAAACCGAGAACATCCACCGCCTTTTGGAGCGTGCCAATGGAACGATAGATATCCCCGGCGCGCGGCTCGGCATGGACATGCCGGGGCGCATCGGGAAAGATCTCGTAGAGGATATCGAGCAGGTCAAGCAGGCGGGTCTCAACCCCGGTGCAGACATTGAAGACCTGTCCCGGTGCGGCGGGGTGTTGGGAGGCCAGCAGGTTGGCTTGCACCACATCGCTCACATTGACCAGGTCACGACTCTGACCGCCGTCGCCATAAATTGTAATGGGTTTGCCATCCAGCATACGGCGGATGAAGATCGGCACGGCGGCGGCATACATCGAGTCAGGTCGCTGGCGCGGACCGTAGACGTTGAAGTATCTCAGCGCGGCAACTTCAAGCCCGAACTGATTCGTGAACAATTCGGCATACATTTCATCGATGCGCTTGGATGTGGCGTAGGGAGAAAGCTGTTTTAGCGGAGTATCTTCCACGAGAGGCATGGCGGTTGAGTCGCCATAGACCGCCGCGCTCGAAGCAATGACCACCCGCTTCACCCCAGACCTGCGAGCCGCCTCGAACAAAATGGAAGTTCCCGTCACGTTCACATCAAAACATTCCTGCGGCTTCTCCATTGACTCGGGCACAGAGACGAATGCCGCTTCGTGGAAAATGACATCCACACTGCGCACAGCCTCGGTCACGCGGGAAGCATCGCGCAGGTCACCTTCAATGAGGTCAACATCCAACCCCGCAAGGTTCTCGCGCCTGCCCGAAGAGAAGTTATCCAATATACGAACATCCGCGCCTTGCTGAAGCAAAGCGCGCGCAATGTGTGACCCAATGAAACCTGCTCCGCCAGTGACCAGATATTTCATTTACCTTCCCGTCCTCCGTAATACTGTGCCGATGGTGCGCAGCACAATACTAATATCCATGTTGAGCGTGCGATGTTTAATGTAGTAAAGGTCATACTCAAGTTTGATGACCGTCTCTTTCACGCTTGCCACATATCCATAGTTGATCTGTGCCCAGCCGGTGAGACCCGGCTTAACCAGCAGACGAGCGCGATAAAAGGGGATCTGCCGCTGGAACTGCGCGACCAACTCGGGGCGTTCAGCGCGCGGTCCAACCAGACTCATCTCGCCAGTGACGACCGTCCAAAACTGGGGCATCTCATCCAGACGGGTCTTGCGCAAAAAGTTTCCAACCTTGGTCACCCGCGGATCGTTCTCCTCGGCGGGTCTGGCTTCGCCGCTTTCTTCCGCGTTTTGGAACATCGATCTGAATTTGAAGATCTTGAAGACTCGTCCGCCTTTGCCCAGCCGCTCCTGCGAGTAAAAAACCGGGTAGCCGCTTTCCGCAACGATCGCCAGAGCAACGAAGGGAAGTACGGTCACAAACACCAGTGAGCCCACCAAACCACCTGCAATATCCATTAGACGCTTGAACAACTCATACACCCCGCTCACACGGACCTGATCCACAAAAGAGCGGATGACCCAATCTGATTCCAAATGTTCAACGGGCACGCGCTGGGTCATCTCTTCGTACATGATCGGCATGCGCGAAACTTCCACGCCCTGCTCCTGCACATCCAATATGGATTGGAATGTGGTCCCTTTGATCTCGCCGTTAATGGCAACGATGATGTCCGAGACATGCAGCTCATCAATGATCTCAGCCATTTTTTCACTGGTGGCAAAAACCCTGAAGCCATGATAGCTCTTCCCCAATTTATGCGGATCATCATCGATAAAGCCGATCAAATTGAATGGCGGCGGATTTAGTTTACGGTAGATGTCTGCCAGGGAATGTCCCGCCTTGCCTGCGCCAACGATCAACACCCGGCGCATCAACCCGGACGAAGTGTAGAGTCTGATGTAGATGCCGCGCCAGATCAAGGTCAGTATGGAAGCGAGGACGAGGAAGGCGCCGACCGCGATACGGGGCAGCGAGTTCGGGTCAATATTAATGGTGAAAAGCAGGGAGTAAGCCATCAACCCAACGAGCGGAGCGGCGGCGATACTTTGCAAAGTCTTCTTCCAATTGGCAGAGGTGTGCGATTCGTATGATTCGATCATCAACAAAAGCCACACAAAAGGAAGCAGATAGAACCAAAATGGCACTTCGATGGCAATAATTCGCTCAGCGCGGATCTGAGGCATGCCCGTCTGCATGAGCGTGTACAGGGAATATTGATACCAAAAATAGATCGCCCCGCCCATTGCGCTCATGGATGCGATCAGGTCACCCAACAACAGGATGGCCCGTTGTTCGCTGGGTCGTAATCTTAATGAAGGTCGATAGATATCAGTCATGTTTTTTGAACAGGCTTGAGAGGCCGCTCCATAAAAATCCCGAGCCCCAAGCCATGTGCATGGTCGAGATCGCCAGCGGCAAACCAGGCAGAAGAGCAAAGTTCTTTTTCTCAAGCGCGAGTTTCAAACCAGCCGCCCCAAGAGCCAGAAAATACACGGCCAACTGCGCGGCAAGAGCGTATCGAGCAAGCCCAACGAACAAGGATAACACAAGAAGAACAAACAGACTAAGGACAAAAAGCGGCGGAAGCGCCTGCCGCCAGCGCAGGGTATGCGGATACCGCTGGAGCATTTTCATCTTCCAAAAACCATAGCGCCAGTATTGACTGGCGAGCTTCCCCAAGGTACTGCGCGAAAAATACACCGAGCGGATGGAAGGGTCAAGCCAGACCGTGCCGCCCGATTCTCGCACGCGAGTGTTGAATTCATAATCTTCGTTCGAAAGCAATGTCTCATCGAAAGCGCCGATCTTTTCGATCAGCGTGCGGCGAAAGGACCCGAAGGGGACGGTATCGACCGCGCCCGCCTTCGCATTCAGTCGGTACATTGCATCACCCACCCCAAGCGGATGCGCCGCCGCGAATGAGATCGCCTGCGCAACCCAGGTCTCTGCGCCTGCGCGGATCTCCCACACGCCGCCGACATTTTCTCCCTTCCCTGCTTCATGCGCCGCGACACAACGCTCTACATATTCGGGGATGGGCATGGAATGCGCGTCGAGGCGGACAATGATCTCGCCTCGAGACTCCCGAATGGCTTGATTCAGTCCCGAGGGAATCGTCTGAACCGTGTTATCCACCACGCGAACCTGCAGGTCAGAGTGTTCCTTCTGAAAAGCAGAGATCACTTCCCGCGTGCGGTCTGTAGACAGGCCATCGGCGATCACCAACTCCATCTGCGAGAGCGGATAAGTCTGCGCGCGGACAGAATCCAGCAGGTGTCGGATCGTCTTCTCTTCGTTATAACAAGGGACAATGATGGAAACAAAAGGTGGCATGGCAACAAAAATTTCGGAATCTCTCCGAAATCGAATGGGTTATTTTCCCGCCAGCGGCAGGAATACTTCGAAGGTTGTCCCCTCACCCAACCTGCTACGGACGCTTATTCTACCACCATGCGCCTGCACAATTTCATGCGCGATCGCCAGCCCCAACCCTGCTCCATGCGCCGTGCCGCCCTTGCGCGATGCGTCTGCCTGAAAGAAACGTTCAAAGACATGAGCCTGCGCCTCGGCAGGAATCCCCGCCCCCGTATCGGCGACCGAGATGCACATTTCCCCGTTCATCGCCGCGGCGTTCAAAGAGATCGTCCCGCCATGGGGCGTAAACTTGAGCGCGTTATCCACAAGATTGGTGAAAACCTGCGCCAGCCTGTCACCATCGGCGGTGAGCAAAGGCAGATTTGCAGCGACATTCACTTTCACTTCCACGCCCGCCCTTTGCGTTTGCGGAGTGAACTTTTCACGAATGGCATTCAGCAGCGCGGGCAGATTCACAGGCGACATCTTCAAGTCCGCGGTGCCCGCATCGAGCCGCGCCAGATCGAGCAGGTCCAGCACCATGCGATGCATCCGCCCCGACTCGGTGTAGATCACCTGCGCCGCCTGCACGCGAGACTCTTCTGAATTCGCCGTGCCATCCAAAATAGCCTGAGCAAATCCCTGAATGGAAGTGAGCGGAGTCTTCAATTCATGAGAGACGTTGGCAACGAAATCGCGCTGGGATCTTTGACTCGCCTGCGTGCGCCGGATCATGGAATTAAAAGCGCGGGTCAATTCCTGGACTTCGTGCGGGCCCTGCGGTTCTACAGGCTTACTCTCCACCGACGGCATGGCCCGCGCCGCCGCGACCACCTTTTGCAGCGGGTCGGCGATCCAACGCGCAAAGAAGAACGCCACCACAAGCGAAAGCAGCAGGGCGATCGATCCACTTTGCAAAATGAGCGGCAAGAAATCATCGGCAAAGATATTAACTATGGAAAGGCGCGGGCGCGGAGAAGCCACCATGAGATAGGATTGATCAGGAAGCTGCTCAAGGGAATACAACCACGCAGCCCCTTCAGCATCGCGCAGCAGCGGAGTATTCCGTTCGATCAATCTTTTCTCAGGAAACGAAAGCGCAGCTCTCTTCTCGGCAAACGTATCGAGTACCAACTGCTTGTTGCTTGAAAAAAGCAAAACACGGACATCGAAGGTCCGTGAAGCTTTTTGCGCGGCAACAGAGATCGGCTGCGACTGCGGCACATTCCCCCGCTCTGCCACAATCGTCTGCACGGCTTTCAATCTCTCGGTTGTCTGGCGATACAGGAAGGGATTTTGTAAAAGTGAGATGAACAAAACCATCGCCACGAAACCCAATGCCGTGACGATGAGCAAAGCATAACTTAACCAAAGGCGGGAACGAAGGGATGAGAACATTACACGACCAGCTTGTATCCAACCCCTGTGACCGTTTCGATCTTAACGGTCGAGCCGTCCAGCTTTTTACGCAAATGTGCAATGTGGACATCCACTGTACGGGTCTGCCCGTAGAAGTCAAACCCCCAGGCTTGCTGAAGCAGCTGCTCACGGCTGAAAACCCGCCCGGGCTGTTCTGCCAAAGTGAGTAAAAGGTCAAATTCCTGGGTACGCAGGTCGAGGGTCCGCGAAGCGATGCGGGCCTCTCGTGAAACGGGATCAACCGTCAGGTCGCCGCGATGGACCGGCTTGTCATCTGCCTGCTTTCTGCCATCGCTCCTGCGCAAAATGGCTTTAACGCGGGCAAGCAGTTCGCGCGGATTGAAAGGCTTGGTCAGGTAATCATCCGCGCCAAGTTCAAGACCGAGAATTTTGTCGATGTCTTCATCGCGCGCGGTGAGCATGATGATGGGAGTCTGATCGCCGCTTGAGCGCAGTCTGCGGCAGACTTCGAATCCATCCACTTTGGGAAGCATCACATCGAGCACGATCAAAGCGGGACGATGTTTTGTCACCGCTTCGATCGCCGCCTCCCCATCGTTGATCTCCTGCACACGATAGCCATCCCGCTCAAAGTACATGCGCGAGAGTTGAATAATGGATGGTTCGTCGTCAACAAGCAGGATGAGTTCGGAGGTCATGGAAATGCTCAATGGAATTTGCCGCTTCGCGTCCTGGTGACTCACCTGCATGATTTGCAAGGCAAATCACACGCGGCGCACACTTGCCCCGGCAGGTGGAGTGTTGCGGTCTGGGGCTTTAGCCCACCATCACAACAGCTTCGATCTCGACCAGCCCGCCCTTGGGAAGCCCAGCCACCGCAACGGTGCTGCGCGCGGGCGGATTCTCGCCGAAGAACTCAGCATAGATGGAGTTCATCTTGGGGAAGTCGTTCATATCCTTTAAGAAGACCGTGGTCTTCACCACGTTGGACATGCTGGAGCCGGCGGCTTCTACAACGTTCTGCAGATTCTTGAGTACCTGCCGAGCCTGCTCTTCCACGCCGCCAGTTACCAGTTCACCGGTGGCGGGGTCAAGTCCGATCTGACCTGCGGTGAAGATAAAGGTCGGAGTGCGGATGGCTTGCGAATAGGGCCCAATGGCTTTGGGCGCTTTGTCGGTTTGGATCACTTTCTTGGTCATGCTTACCTCTTTTGACGAATGATTTTGCGCATCGTTCAAGCTGATGCTGCTCTGAAATGTTCCCCATTTTACCCTTTGTTGTCAAAATTCCGGAACATTCCATCGTCGGCGGAGGAGAAGACTCTTTGGGACATCTGATGCAAAGACACCAAGATCCATTCTTCAAGCCTTTGAGTCTTGGTGTCTTTGTAGTTATCGATCCATGTTATCCGCCGCGGTCAGTGGAAGTTTCTACAGGATGGTTCGCATCGCGGAAGGCTTTCATGGCTGCCCGCAAAGCCTTGCCTGTGCCGTTCATCTCGGATTTGAGCTGCTTCAACTTTTCGCCCATTGTCTTCACCGTGGATGCAGCCTTCCCGGTATCGGTCACTTTGCCATCGTCATCAAATCCCTGATGAGAGTTGGCAATTTCGCCCATACTCTCATAGGTGGGCTCGGCAGCCTTCATCGCGGATTCGAAAGCATCCAGCGCGGCTTGCAAAGCAGTGACATCCTTACCATTCTCGGCAGCGGCATCGATCCGTTCCTGGAATTTTTCGATCTGGTCATCCAGATTCTCAAAGCCTTTGCCGATGCGTTCATAGCCTTTCAATTGACGGTCCCATGCCTTTTCAAGCTTCTCATTGCTCACCTCACCCGCGGGTGGATTCTCTCCCTGCGCAAATGCGCTGGTCAACGGGAATGCCGCAAAGACGAGGGCGGCGGCTAATGCCACCAAAATTGTTTTCTTGAATATGTTTTTCATCGTAAGCCTCCTTTCAGGTTACGATGTGATTTTAGGTTTGCAGGGTTATGGGGGTATGGCGGGGATGTAAAATGATTGTAAATTATCGCATCGCGCGAACAAGGAATGATGAACCTACTTAATAAGAAGACCGTGCCCCTCGTGAGAAGCGCAGACCCTTCCACTCTTCATCACAAATTGCAGACTCTTTTTATCTGCCAATACCCTCAGGTCTTCAAGGGGATTACGGTCGAAGACCACCAGGTCTGCGAATTTCCCCTCTTCAAGAGTTCCCAGCCACGAGTCCCAGCCCAGGCAGCGAGCGGCATTCCCGGTCGCAGAGACGATCGCATCCATAGCCGATAATCCCGCCTGCTCCATCCAGTGGATCTCAAGCGCATTCTCACCGTGATAGTTGAAGGGAGTAGCCGCGTCTGACCCCATTGCGATCGGCACCCCGGCCTCATACGCCAGCCTCAAACTTAACAATGCGTCTTCCTGTGTTTCCTTGCTCTTTTGAACGATCCAACCGGGCGTGGACTCTGGCACATCGATGATGGCATCCCAGCCAGCTTTGAGCGTGGGCACAAGGAATATTCCATCCTCTGCCATGAATTGGATCGCCTCCGGGTCTTCATGCAGGAACGTGCCATGCTCGATGGAATGAACCCCCGCTTGCAATGACTTCATGATCCCGTCTGAGCCGTGAGCGTGCGCGGCAACCTTGCGTCCGAACTTTTGAGCCTCAGCCACCAGCGCACGAATCTCATCTTCATTAAATTGGGTTGCGCCTGGCTCGCCATCTTCCACCAGCACGGCGCCTGTCACCCCGATCTTGATCAGGTCTGCGCCGTGCTTCACCTGCTCCCGAACAGCCTTGCGGACCTCGGTCACACCGTCTGCAATGCGATACATTCCTTCATAATAATCCGCGCCTGCCTCAGTGATGGAAATGAAACGACCCGCAAGACACATGCGAGGTCCGGCAAAATCTCCGCGCTGAATGGCGCGCCGCACATCAAACTCCAGTTCGTTCCAGCCGCCGAGATCGCGCACGGTTGTAATTCCTGCCGCAAGATTTTTCTGCGCATTTTGCAGAATCTTCAAAACCATTTGACCGTTCTCCACCCGAAATTGACTGTCGGCTTCGCCCGAACCAGAGAGGTGAACGTGGCAATCGATCAACCCCGGCAGGACAAACTGCCCGCGCAGGTCGATCCGCCGAACATCCAACCCCGCTTCAGACCAGTCCCTGCCCGGCCCCGCGTACAAGATCTTTCCTTCTCTGATGGCGACAACGGCACGATCGATCGGCGCCCTGCCTGTACCGTCGATCAATGTGCAATTCTGAAAGACTTTGATCATGGGCTTTCTCCGGGAATATCTGCCTACAATCTTTTCACTGAGAGCATGGTCAGGTCATCTCCCAGCGGATTGATATCGATGAAGGCGTTCAGGTGCTCTTCCACTTTAACAAGCACTTCTTCGGCGCTGTACAGTTGAATGGAATGCAGAGCTTTTATCAAGCCATCATCTCCAAATAAATTCCCATCGAGCGAGAAGGCTTCGGTCAACCCGTCTGTGTAAAGCAGCAAGGTATCGCCTGAAGCGAGCGAGACCGTATTCTCCTGCATATCGGGCTGCTCCATCACACCGAGGGCAACCGCGGTGCGGGTGAGCTTCTGCATCTCGCCGCTTTTCTTCATCCAGAACGGCGGGTTATGCCCCGCATTGACGTATGTAAAAGTTCCGAGCTCAATATCCAGCACGCCATAGACAGCAGTCACGAACATCCCCTGCTGGGTATCGGGCAGGAGCTGGTCGTTCACGCGCCGTAAAACTTTGGCGGGAGAATCCATCTCGATCACGGCCGCCCGGATCAAGGTCCGTGTGAGCGCCATGAACAAGGCAGCGGGCATGCCCTTGTCGGCGACATCCGCAATAAAAAGTCCCAGCTTGTTATTGGGCAGTTCGATCACATCATAAAAGTCGCCGCCCACCTGACGAGCCGTCCGCCAACGCGCCGCAAATTGCCACGCGTCGCGGGTCGGCAGGGACTGCGGAATAAAGGTCTGCTGGATCTGACGGGCCAACTGCACTTCGGTTTCGAGGCGCTCGCGCACCACCATCTCCTGTTGCAGCAGGTCGTTTTGAATCGCAAGCGCAGCCTGTTGAGCAATGCCCGTGATGATCTCAATGCGGCGCGAACGGAAGCGGCGTCCGTTCTCTGCCTCTTCGATCAACATCACACCGAACAGGTCATTCTTGATCGAGAGCGGGACAGCCATTAATAACCGCTCAGCGCTGACGGTATCCGCTTCGCCCTCCACCTCCGGCTTTAGCTTCAACCATGATATGGGCTGCGCATCAGGCTTGAGCGACAAAGCAAGCATGCGCCCTTCGTCACGCGCAAAGTCGAGCAAAGGGAATTCGCCAGGGACGAACTCTCTTTCGGTCATCGCAGTTTCTTCTTCCTCTGAGAAGCCGTACTCATGCGAAGTAAAAAAAGCTCCGCGGACAGAGTCCCAGCGATAGAGAGCAATGCGATGAATACCAACGAGGATCGGGATGATACGGGTGATGGTGCCGAGGATCTCATCCAGATCGTTGAGGCTCACGACCGCCTGCGCAACTTGCAACAACGCCGCAGAAGCGTACGCCTGTTCCTGCGCGGCGTCATACAGGCGGGCGTTCTCAATGGCAACGGATGCATAACTGGCAAATGTAGTGGTAATAGCTTTCGCTTCGTGACCATACCGACCGGATGTGTGATGCGCCAGAGTCAACACGCCCAACGGGCGGTCGCCTACACGCAGCGGCGCGGCGATGGAAGAATAGGACTGGTCGTAGCCTGCGGTCAACCCCGAAGGCCAAAGCGGCTCATCCGGTCGACGGATGATCGGCACATCAGACATCAATGCTTCTGCCATGGCATAGATCGCTTCAGGGTTCGAGATGCACACGCTTTCCAACTGATTCGCATCCACGCCATGCACAGCAGAGAGGCACAGGTCATCATCCTGCAAAAGCCAGATAGCGGAAATATCGATCGGCAGGTTTCGGTCAAGCTCGGAGAGGATCATCTCGAGCACTTCGTCCACACCCACATTATCTGAAACGAGACCGGCCACTTCGCGCAAACTGTCTGAGACCTGTCGCCGCCATTGCTCGGAGCGATAGAGATCCGCATTACGGATGGCTGCCGCCATGGTATCTGCCACGGCTTCGAACATCACCTGGTCATCTTCAGTGAACGCGCCAAGCTTATCGGATTGGATGTCGAGCAATCCCACCACATCATCATCAAAGATCAACGGCACGCATAATTCCGATTTGGTGTTCTTCGGCGGCAACGGAGAAGGGATGTAGCGATTGTCTTTTGAGACATCATTGGCAAGCACTGTCCGTCCGTTGCGCGCCACCCACGGCATGATGCCTTCCGCATCGTCCAATCGGATGGTATAGCCTTCGAGATTTTTGGTGCGTTTACCGCTGCCTGCCTCGTAAGAGATCAACCGGCGATTGGGATGCACGGTGAACAACGAGACATGGGGGTAACCAAACTTCTCATGGATCAAGGATGCGGCATCGCGCATCAACTGCGACAACTCCAATGTGGAGGTGACGCTCTTGCTGACTTCTGAAACCAGGGTCAGTTGGTCTGCACGGCGGCGCAGGCTTCCATACAAACGCGCACTTTCCACTGCGCGGGTGATGTTATCGGCTAATGCCTGCAAGACCAGCAAGTCTATGGGGTGGAAGGCGCGCAGCTGGTTGCTTTGCACGTCCAATACGCCCAGCACGCGGTCTTCTATCTTAAGCGGAATGACCACCTCAGACTTGGTCTCTGGCAGGCTGTCGATGAAGCGGTAACGCGAATCAGCGCGGACATCGTCGCAGACGATCTGTTGTCCATGCTGGGCGGCTTCGCCGATCAATCCCTGCCCCGATTCAACCTCGAGCGCGATCGCAGCCTTCTTCTTTCCCTTACGAGGCGCGACCGCACTGGCCCTGAATCTCAAAGAGTTGGAATTGGGCTCGCAGGTAAAAATGGCAACGTAATAATAATTAAAGGTCTTTTGAATAAGCTCAGTGACACGCGTGGCAAGTTCCTTGACGTTCAACACGCTGGCGATCTGCGTGCTGACCTCGCGCACCAAATTCAACTGACGCAGTCGGAACTGCTCCACTTCGGCGCGATGCGAAGCAAAGAGGCTCATGCCCACGATCTGCTCGATACCTTCGAGCAGGTTCAATTCTTCGGTGGAAAATGCAGGTCCTTTGGGACGGGTGATCTGGAGCGCCCCCAGCGTAACTCCATGATCTTCGATGGGGATCGCGGCATAGGTCAGGAAAGATTCGGTGCTCTTCCTGCGCGCACCTTTTTTCACCTGAAGTTTGTGAGTCTTGATCGCCTGCTTCATGCCTTCCAATGGAGGCTGGGGCGGGAACACATGCCCATCTTCCCAATCGGGCAGGCGGAAGAAATTCTCATTCAGCCAGACTTCCACCCTGCCCTGGATCAGGCGGCTCGTCATGGCAATGATGCGGTCACGTTGCGCGCTAAAAGAATCTTCGTTGCGAAGCTGTTCCCCCAGACTGGCAAGCTGCTTCCAGTCCCATGATTCCGGATGCTCGATGCGGGACGGAACTGCCATGCGGATCAGCCCCTCCGCTTGATCATTGTTAATATGTTGCCTGTGGAATTGGTTTCATAACGGACTTCGTCCATGAGCTTTCGCATGAGATACACGCCAAGTCCCCCGATCTGACGTTCAGAAAGGTCCGCTTTTAGGTTGGGTTGTTTTACTTTGGAGATGTCGAAGGAGATCCCGGTATCACGCATGACGATGACGAGCGTTCTTCCCTGCATGTCGCAGGTGACGTCAAAGTCGGCATCGGGAATGTCAGCATAGGCATGTTCGATGATATTGGTGGCAGCTTCATCAGCAGCCAATTGAAGAGAATAGATTTCTTTTTCTGTGAATCCACCCTCGCGAGCCACGTCAGCGACGAACTCGCGAATCTCGTCCAAAAACTCGAATCTAGCTGGAAAGGTGATGTGCGGCATAAGAAAAATCAAAAGCCGCCTCTAACTTCAAATGTAAAGAGGCGGCTTTCTAATTCCTGTCCATCCTTACGAACGCTTGATGCGTCCGTTAAAAACTACCGACTGCGGAGATCGAGTCGTCGAAGGTTTTGAAGAGTTCGGTAAAACCAGCAAGTTCAAGCGCTTCACGAATGCGATCCGGGACGGTTACGAGAACCAATTCGCCGCGATTGTAACGTTTGCAATTCCTCTGGGTGGCAAGTAAAGCACGGAAACCCGCACTGGACATATATTCAAGCTCACTCATGTCAACTGCGATCTTGAAATGACCCGCTTCATTTGCTTTTTCGAGCGCTTTGGAAAATTCAGGAGCAGTCGCGCTGTCCACACGTCCTTTTACCTTGATCAGGTCACAATGCTTAAATTCCTGGGTTGTGATTTGCATGTTACTCCTCCATCAAAAGATAATAATTACCGAACGCGCAAAATTATACCGCACTCGGTCGCAAATTGCGCTTTGGGGAAAGGTTGAAAGCTCAATGTGCGTCCATAAATATTATTTATCAAGATTTTATCAGCGACCTTTCCAGCCCAACACTCCCCCATTATTACCTCTTTGAATTCGAAAAGCCCGGGATGTAAAATGATTTTTATAAGGAAAATTCACGACCCCGAAAAAATCAAATCGTTTACAATTAGTGTTCAAAAGGAGATTTCAATGATTGGCGAGCCCGTTCTTGTCATGTTGGTAGAAGATAATGCTGACCATGCCGAACTGGTGATCAGAACCCTTCAAGACCACCGCATCGCGAACACGATCAAACACTTTTCAGATGGTCAGGCCGCATTGGATTACCTGCTCCGTCAGGGGGAATATCAAGACCCTGAGAAAAGCCCGCATCCGCATATGATCCTGCTGGACCTCCGCCTGCCGCGTGTCGATGGGCTTGAGGTTCTTCGCATCATTAAACAGCAGGAAGAGCTGAAGACCATTCCGGTCATCATCCTTACCACTTCTCAGGCAGAGAAGGATGTGGCGCGCGCTTACGATAATCACGCCAACAGTTACCTCGTTAAACCGGTGGGTTTCGACGAATTCAGCAAGCTCATGCACGATCTGGGGTTTTACTGGCTCGGCTGGAACACACACCCAAACCTATAAACTTTTGGAATTAAAGCAGGGATCAGTGATCAATATCCTCCTCATCGAAGATGAAGACCCGCACGCCGAATTGATCCAACGCGCATTCGAAGATCAGGAAGCCAATTTTCTGCTCCATCGCGTCCGGTCGCTTGCCGAGGCACGCCAATATATGAAGGTTATGGAACCTTCCTTGATCATCGCAGACTGGCGCCTGCCTGACGGCGAGAGCATGGAGCTTCTGCCGAACGAGCAAGACCCGCTGTCCACCCCCATCATTCTCATGACAAGTTACGGCAATGAACGCATCGCCGTGGAAGCGCTCAAGTCTGGCGCGGTGGACTATGTGGTGAAGTCTCCCGAGTCCATGTTGGATATGCCCCACCTGGCAGAACGCGCCATTGAACAATGGCAGGCCCGCGCCGAGCGGATGCGGATGCAGAAAGCGCTGCTCGAAAGTGAATCACAATTCCGTCTGCTCGCAGAAAATGCCACAGACATGATCACGCGCCTTGCGACCAATGGACAAATGCTATACGTCTCCCCGGCTTGCTATCTCATGCTTGGCTACACTCCCGAAGAGCTCACCGGCAAAAGCAGTTTTGAGATCATCCACGAAGAAGACCTGCCGGTGATCAAAAATCTATTCCGCGAAAAGCAAACAGAAGCGACCTATACCGTTGCCTATCGGGCGCTGCACAAGGATGGCAAATATATCTGGTTGGAAACTTCTGCCCGGGCCATCCATGACCGCAAAACCGGCAGGGTCGTAGAGATCCAAAGCGCATCGCGCGATATCACCGAAAGAAAAAAGGGCGAAGAGGCCCTGCAGGACGCACACAAACATCTTCAAGAAGCCTACGAGCGAACCATCGAAGGCTGGGTGCATGCGCTGGACTTGAGAGACCGCGAGACGGAAGGTCACACCCAGCGGGTCACAGAGTTGACGTTGAAAGTCGCCCGAACCCTCGGGTTTTCAGACGAAGAACTTTCACACATCCGCCGAGGCGCGCTCTTGCATGACATGGGGAAGATGGCGATCCCGGATGACATCTTGCAAAAGCCGGGACCCTTGAACGAAGTGGAATGGGAGAAAATGCGGAAGCATCCCAACTATGCCTACGACATGCTCTCACCCATCGCGTACCTGCGTCCCGCATTGGACATTCCTTTCTGCCACCATGAACGCTGGAACGGCAGCGGCTATCCGCGTGGATTAAGAGGGAATGACATTCCATTGGTTGCACGTCTCTTCGCCATCGTAGATGTGTGGGACGCGCTATGCAGCGACCGCCCCTACCGCAAGAAACTTCCACGCCGAGAAGTCATTGACTACCTGCGTGAAAAATCAGGTCAGCTGTTCGACCCAAAGCTGGTGGATGTTTTCCTTTCGGTCATCGAACACGAACAATAATCCCTTAACCATAAAAGCCAAAGTTGACACCCCCCCGTACATCGGGTATCCTTGCGCACGTCCGGGCAGGCCCGGCGCGGCGTAGCCTTTCGAACCCCGCCAGGATCGAAAGATAGCAACGGTAAGGAAGTGTCTCCGGGTGCCGCCGGTCGCCTGCCCGGATATTTTTTTCACTTTGTGTTTATAATCTCCCCATGACCCCCTCCAATTGGATCAAGATCTTCATCGCCCTTGCGGTGGGCATTGCGCTCGGCGTTGTCTACGGCTGGGTGATCGACCCCATCGAATATGTGGATGTCACGCCGGATATTCTGCGCGAAGACTATCGCGCCGATTATGTGCTCATGGTCGCTGAAGCGCATCAAAGCGAACGCGACCCGGAGTCCAGCGCGCGACGCCTCGCAATTTTAGGGAGCGAATCACCAGACCAGATCGTCACCTCCACATTGGATTACGCAAAAAATAACGGCTTCTCACAAGATGAGATCGCCCTGCTGCAAAATCTACTGACCTCCATGCAAACCTATCAACCAGATGGGAACTCAACCCCATGAAACTCACCCCCTACTTGATCGTTGCGCTTCTTATCGGGCTGGGACTGGGTCTGGCGTACTCATGGTTCATTTCCCCTGTGACATACGTGGACGCAAACCCGTCCATCCTGCACTCTGACTTTAAAGACCAATACCGGGTGGTAATTGCGGCATCGTACGGATCCACCCACGACCTGCCCCGCGCACGCGCAAGGCTTGAACTGCTTGGAGACATAGACCCAACCGGCGAACTCAGCGCCCAGGCGCAACGCATGCTCGCTGCAGGGCAGCCTTTTGACATCGTTCAGCCGCTTGCCCAGCTTGCCACCGACCTCCAGCAGGGAGCGGTCAGCCTGCCGGCAACAAGCACGCCGTTTGTGGCTGTGGTCAACACGCCCACTCTTGAAGCGCAGCCTGCAACAGATGTTGCACCCATCGAAATCACAGAGACCGCTCAACCCGGCATCACACCCACGGCATCTTTCAAACAAACTCCGCTTGCCCCACAGCAGGTGTCCACATCCACCGCCCGCCCAACATTTACAGCAGTTCCCCAACCCGGCGCGCCCTTCGCATTGATCGATCAGGAAACGGTCTGCGATGCGAATCTGCCATCTGGTTTACTGCAGGTTCTTTTGATCGATTCACGCCGCAGGCAGGTGCCGGGTGTGAAGGTCATCGTTAACTGGGCGGAGGGAGAAGACCGCTTCTTCACCGGACTCAAGCCCGAGCTTGGAAATGGATACGCAGATTTCATCATGCAGGCGGGGACCATTTACAACGTCCGGGTGGAGGAAAGTGGAGCGTTCGTCTCTGACCTTTTTGTCCCTACATGCCAGAATGAAGATGGTGAAGACTACCTCGGCGGTTTGCTGCTCACATTTCAACAACCTTGATCTGCAACCAAATCAGGCTTCACTCGTTATATCTTCACAGAAAAAGGAGTAACGAATGAACACACAATCTGAACAGAAACCCGGCTTATTCACAGCCATTGCATTGATGACACTTGTAAGCGGCATCATCAATCTTTTTTGGGGATTTATTTTCTCTGCCACCGCGCTCGGCACGCTGGTTGGCATCGTCTGCCTGCCGATCACCATCCTCCCCACGATCCTCGGGATTTTCGAGATCATTTACGCGGCAAAACTTTTAAGCACACAACCCGAACCCATTCAACCTTCGCAATCGCTCGCGGTCTTTGAGATCCTCACCTTCCTGATCGGCAACATCTTCTCGACGATGGTCGGCATCCTGGTCCTGGTCTTCTACAACGACTTGACCGTAAAGCAGTACTTTGCCCGTCTTAATGGAGCGATCACCGTCGCACCCGCTCATTCCGCCCCGACACCTGTTGAGCCCGTGGAGGAAGTCTCCGCCCCTGTTGAAACAGAAATCATTGACGCAGTCAGCACCGAAACTGTGGAAGACCCAGCCAAACCCAAGCGCACCCGCAAAGCCGCTGGTAAATAAATTACCCCATCCCCACAGCCGACCCGAACAGGTCGGCTGTTTTATTTTGCAAATTCACCTTCATGACCGAAATTCTGACACTGGTAAAATCACCTTCATGGAGACTTCATGAATAAATACTTTTTATTCCTCATCTCGCTCGGTTTACTGTTTGGCGGAGTCCTATCTGCCTGCAGCAGCCGGCAGGATGATCCGCGCCCCAATTTTTTGATCATCGTTTCTGACGACCAGCGTTATGACACCATGCAGTTCATGCCCAAGACTCAAGAGTTGATCTTTGACCAGGGTGTTTCCTTTCCGCATGCCTACATCACCACTCCACTGTGCTGCCCAAGCCGCTCCAGCATCTTCACAGGAATGTACGCCCACAATCATGGCGTGCTCGACAACGACATGGAATTGAATCTGGAGACCTTCGTCAACACCTTGCATGAGAACGGATATTACACAGGGCTAATCGGAAAATATCTCAACTCATGGGACGGAGAAATGCGCCCGGAATATGATTTTTGGGTATCCTACGCACGAGGCGAGACCCGCTACAACAATCCGCGCCTGAACGTGAATGGAACATGGGAACGGCATTCCGATCAATACATCACCGATGCTTTCGGAAATTACGCTCAGGAATTTTTGACCGAAGCCTCAAAGAAAGATCAGCCCTTTGTGTTGCTGCTGACGGTCAACGCTCCACACGATCCCGCCACCCCCGCTGATGAAGATAAGGAAAAATTAAAAGACCTCCCGCTTTATCGCCCGCCAAACTTCAATGAAGAGGATATGTCTGACAAGCCGGGATGGATGCAGCTCAAACCTATGCTGACCGATGAGGATGTGGCAGCGCTCGATGAATTTCGGCGGAATCAGATCCTGACCCTGCTCTCGCTTGACCGCGCCATCGAAAAGGTGATGGGCACGCTGACAGAAACCCAGACCCTTGATATGACGATGGTCTTCTATCTTTCAGATAATGGAAAGCATTACGGCGAGCACCGCCTGGATTCGAAAAACACCTACTTCGAGGAAGCCGTCCGGGTGCCGTTCGCGATCCGCTATCCGCCGCTCATCCCAACCCCGTATGTGGATGAACGCATCGTGTCAAACATTGACATCGCCCCAACGCTTTACGAACTGGCGGGGCTTCCCATCCCGGAAAATGTGGACGGGTTATCTCTCACAGGGCTGTTCAAGCCCGATACCGCCTGGCGTGAGGGACTCTTGCTCGAAGGTTGGCCCCCGCGCGGAACCTACGCCGCAATCCACACCGAACGCTACCTGTACGCAGAGACGGTTGATGACATCGCGGAACTGTACGATCTGGAAACCGATCCATACGAATTGACCAATCTCGCTGATGACCCCGCCTATCAGGAGATCAAAGCGCATCTAAAATCCCTGCTGGATGAGGAGATCGAGAAAAGTACCAATCCATAAAGAGATGATGTTCTACCCCTTGACTCTCACCCCTCTCAACCTTAGAATTCAAATACAATTCAACGAGTGACAGGGAAGAGATCCTCGCAAGAGGACGCCGAAGGTGCAAATCTGACAACAGGCGAAGTCAGACGAATCTCTCAGGCAAAAGGACCCTGCGCCCGCAGCACTCTGGAAAACTCCCCGCCAAAGGGATACCGACGGTGTAAAGTTAGTCAATAGTCAATTAGTCGAATAGTCGGTTAGTCTGATGGTCAACAACCAAATGACTACGTGACAACAAGACCAAACGACGAAACGACTACCCCAATCTCTCAGGTTCAATTACAGAGGACGCATGATTATAGAATCGTGCGTCCTCTTTTGATTCGCCAAAAACTCATTTCCCAATAGGAGACAAAAAATGAACGCACCTGCCAACCTCAAGTACACCAAGTCCGATGAATGGTTCGATCCTTCCACCGGCGCGGCTGGGATCACCGACTACGCCCAGAATCAACTCTCCGACATCGTCTTTGTTGAACTGCTCGTGGATGAAGGCGAAGAAGTGACCATCGGCAAGCCTATCGCTTCTGTTGAATCCGTGAAGGCATCCGCTGAAATTTACGCGCCCGCCAACGGCAAAGTGACCGCCGTGAATAAGGGGCTCTCTGATAAACCCGAAACCCTCAACTCCGACCCGTTCGGCGAAGGCTGGATGATCAAGATCGAAGGCGGCGATGCTGGCGATGCAATGGACGCTGCTGCCTACACTGCTTATTGTGACGGACGCACGCATTAATTTTATTGTAAGGGCGAGATGACCTCGCCTTTACAATTAGAGGTAACCCATGACCTACATTCCAATCAGTCCCAAAGAACGGGATGCGATGCTGGAGACCGTCGGCGTAAAATCGCTTGACGATCTCTTTGAGGCGATTCCCGCCGCGCATCGTTTTCCCGAGTTGAACCTTCCCCCCGCGCTTACCGAAATGGAAGCCGCCGCTCACCTGGGCGATATGGCAGCCACCAACGAGAACGTGCGCGATCATCTCATTTCCTTCCTCGGCGCCGGTGCGTACAACCACTACATTCCGTCAGTTGTAGATCACATGCTGCGCCGCGGCGAGTTCTACACCGCCTACACCCCCTATCAGCCTGAAATCTCGCAAGGAACTCTGCAAGCCATCTTCGAATATCAATCATTGATGACCAACCTCACCGGCATGGATGTCTCCAACGCATCTCATTACGATGGCGCAACCGCCACCGCCGAAGCCGTGAACCTTGCCTTTGCCCAGTTCCGCGGCAAGCGCAAGAAGGTCGTCATGTCGCCCACCGTCCACCCGCAGTACCGCGAAGTGATTCGCACCTACTCGCAGGGGATGGGAATTGAAGAAGCGGGAGACGACCCCAATGCAGATCTCGAAGCGGGTCCCGAAGGGTTGATGTCGCTTGTGGATGATAAGACCATGCTGGTCGTAGTGCAATATCCTGATTTCTTCGGTCGTATCTACGATTACACCAAGCTCATTGACGACGCACATGCCAAGGGCGCGCTCGTTTGCATTGTGGCGAATCCCACCGCCTTGCTCATGCTCAAGACTCCCGCCTCAATGGGTGCGGATATCGTCGTGGGCGAAGCGCAGCCGTTCGGCATTCCGCTTTGGTATGGCGGACCCTACCTCGGCTTCTTCACCACTAAGAAATCCTACGTTCACAAAATGGCTGGGCGCCTCATCGGCGAAACCATGGATAACCGCGGCAATCGCTCGTATGTGTTGACCCTGACCGCACGCGAACAACACATCAAGCGCGAACGCGCCACGTCCAATATCTGCTCTAATCAAGGTCTGCTTGCGCTCGCTGCTTCGGTTTATATGTCAGTGCTCGGCAAGAGCGGGCTACAGGAAGTTGCAAACCTGTGCTATCAAAAAGCGCATTACGCCGCAACCGAACTCAGCAAGATCGACGGTTTCGGCATGTGCTTCACCGACCCGTTCTTCCATGAATTCGTGTTGTGCTGTCCCAAGCCTGCCAGCGAAGTCAACCAATACCTGCTCGATAATGGCATCCTCGGCGGCTACGACCTCGGCAACGATTACCCCTCGCTCAAGAATCACCTGCTCGTGGCAGTGACCGAAATGAACAGCAAAGAAGAAATTGACACCCTCGTCGAAATCCTCAAGGAGATGAAATAATGGCTACCGTGATCGAACCTACCATTTTTGAACTCTCCTCTCCCGGGCGACGCGGCGTGACCATGCCCGCCTCAGACGTGCCCGAAGTTGCTCTACCTCCCAAAGATCTGCTTCGCTCTGACCTGCCTCTGCCCGAACTCGCAGAAGTGGACGTTGTGCGTCACTATATGAAACTCTCCAGTTTCAATTACTCCGTGGACAGCGGCTTCTATCCTTTGGGTTCCTGCACCATGAAATACAACCCGAAGATTAACGAAGACACCTGCCGCTTGCCGGGCTTCCTCTATACTCACCCATTACAGCCCATCGAAACCGTGCAAGGCAATCTCGTTTTGATGTTTGAAACGCAGGAATGGCTCAAAGAGATCAGCGGTTTTGCCGGTGTGACCCTTCAGCCTGCTGCTGGCGCGCACGGCGAATTTACCGGCGTGCTTATGATGGCGGCGTATCACAAACTGCGCGGCGACACCAAACGCACCAAGATGCTCATACCCGATGCGGCACATGGAACCAATCCCGCTTCCGTCGGTATGCTTGGCATGCAAGTCGTGACCATTCCCTCCGATGCGCGCGGTAACGTAGATCTGGAAAAACTCAAAGCCGCCTGTGACGATACCGTGGTCGGTATGATGCTCACCAACCCGAATACCCTTGGCATGTTCGATGAACATATCGAAGAAGTTGTAAACATGGTCAAGGACTGCGGTGGCTTGATGTACGGCGACGGCGCGAACCTCAACGCCTTGCTCGGCATCGTCCGCCCCGGCGACCTCGGCTTCGACGTGATGCATTTCAACCTGCACAAGACCTTCTCCGTCCCGCACGGCGGCGGCGGACCGGGCTCCGGTCCCGTCGGCGTCAGCCAGCGCCTCGTGGATTTCCTCCCCTCTCCGCTGGTTGGCATCATCGAAGAAGGCGACGACGAGACCGCACCTCTCTATGGCTTCGTCACCCCCAAGAACACCATCGGACGCATGAAAGCTTTCCACGGTCACTTCGGCGGTGGACTTGTCCGCTCGTACACCTACATCGCCATGCACGGGCCCGATGGCTTGAAGGATGTCTCGCAGTACGCGGTGCTCAATGCCAACTACCTGCAAGCTCGTCTGCGCAACACCTATCACATCCCGTACGACCGCATCTGTATGCATGAGTTCGTGATGGAAGGTCAGTTCGCAGGCAGTGACGTGCGCGCATTGGACATCTCCAAACGCCTGATGGATTACAAATTCCATCCGCCCACGAACTACTTCCCGCTCATCGTCCACGAAGCGCTGATGATCGAACCGACCGAGACCGAGAACAAAGACACCCTCGACCGTTTCGCCGACGCGCTCATCGCCATCGCGGAAGAAGCCAAGACCCAACCCGAGCTGCTCCATAACGCTCCCAGCACCACGCAATTCGGTCGCATGGACGAGGTCAAAGCCGCGAGAGAGTTGGTCCTCTGTTGTTGGCTGCCCGAGAATTACGAACAGTTGGCATAGTTTCTTCTCAAAAACACACACCCTCCAAAACCACCATTTTGGAGGGTGTGTGTTTTAAATTCCAAACTTATAATTAAAATGATAAAGGCTCATGATTAAAAAAATATTGCGATTCCTTTTCCCCGTCCTGCTGATCGTT
>JAGNWT010000112.1 GCA_017985935.1 Anaerolineales bacterium
GGTTGAGCGCAGACCGCCGCATCCTGCCTGCCTATCGTCCATTGGCGACCGCCCTGCGCATGGAGTCGGTGATGGTGGTTCCGCTCATCTCGCAAGATCGCGGTATCGGTGAGTTGATGCTTGGGAGCACCAAGGCTGATTATTTCAACGCGTATGATCTGCAGGTCGTGGCAACTGCCGCCGGTCAGTTGGCGACCGCGATCGAATCCTCCACCTTGCTGGCGCAATCCGATGATACGTTGCGCCGCCGCATCGATCAGCTTTCTGCGATCACCCGTGTGGGCAGGGAGTTGGGCGCATCGCTCGACATCAAGCATCTTTTGCGTGTCATTCATGATGAAGGGCTGCGAGCGGTCAAGGCGCAGTGTTCCTCCATTTTTGTTTTTGACGATGACCTCGCGCATGCCGCTTCCAATGGGCATCCCAAAGAATATAAAATTAAATATTTTGCAGGCTGCGAGACCAGCCGCGAATTGACCTCTGCTGAGCTGGCTGTTCTGCAAAGCGGAGAGCCGGTTTTTGTCAACGAATTTGTTGATGGGCAGATCCCCCCGCATGAAGGCGCGCGTTCCATGGCGATCGTTCCGATCATGGTGCAAAGACAGCCGATCGGTTTGATCAACATGCATGATGGACAGCCCGGCTTCTTTTCACAGGAACTGGTGGAAGTGGCATTGGCATTGGCCACTCAGGCGGGTGTGTCGCTCAGCAATGCGCAGCGGTATCAAAACGAAAAACTACGCGCCGAGTTAATGCGCCGCCGCGCAGATACATTGGTGCGCCTGACGGATGTCAGCTATGACCTGGGACATGACCAGCCGCTCGATCAGGCTTTGCAGGCGATCGCGCGCGGCATCAAAGACTCCACACCTTTCCGGGTCGTGTTGATCAGCATGGTGGAGCCCGATACCATGCAGCTGCGCCGCATGACCGCGGTTGGAATTCCGCAGGACACGCTCAACGAATTGCTGGGGCGCAAGCAGCCTCTTTCGGGAATTCAGCAATTGCTGGCGCCTGAGTTCAAGATCAGCCGCTCGTACTTTATCCCCATTGACCTCTCTCCTGTTGTGCCGTCTGAGGTACACATGGTGACACTCGATGTCATCCCCGAACTTCCTGGCAGACCAAAGAATGCCTGGGACGCGGATGATACTTTGTTGGTGCCGCTTGAAAATTCCGCGGGCGAGATGATCGGCCTCATCAGTGTGGATGATCCTGCCAATGGTTTGCGTCCTGACAAAGCCACGATCGAAACAGTGGAAGTCTTCGCTTCGCAGGCATCTCTGTTGATCAGCAATTTCCTGCGCCAGCGTGAACTCCGCTCGCGCATTGATTCTCTGGCGGCAGGCTTGCATCGCCAGCAAAAACTTCTTGAGCTGACCCAAAACGATCTCCCCATTTTGCTTCACAAAGATCTTGAGCAGACCATCTCCCTGCACAACCTCGACCGTCGGGCGCAGCGTGTACGCGCGGGTCTTGCCATCACCGAATCTGTCAGCCGTCAGTTGGATGCATCTTCGGCACTTTCAGCGCTCGGGCGCGAAACCCTCACTCAATTGGGGATGTCAGTCGCCCTGGTGGCAGAGAATACCCCCGAAGGTCCGCGTTTGCTGCATGTGTTGGGCGGACTGCCTCGTGCTACCAATGTGGAAGCTTTGTTCGGTCAGCGCAACCCGCTTCGCAGTTGTCTGCAAAACGGCGCGCCGATCTTGATCGCCAGCCTTGAAGAGGATGATGAGTGGCGTGACGCTCCCTTGCTCACCTCCCTGCGGTCGAAAGGCGTGATCTGTCTTCCGGTATCCATGGAAGGTAAGGTGGTTGCGGCCATGCTGGCTGTTTCGCCCGAGCCCATGCCCGCATTTACCGATGAAGACCGCAAAGTGTATTTGCAGATCTCACAGCAAACCTCGATCATCCTGCAGAATATTTCCCTGCTCAACCAAACGCGCCGCCGCTTGGAAGAAGTGAACCTGCTTCTTGATTTCAGCCGTCAGTTATCCGGGCTGGACCCCGAAGCAATCATCCACGCCCTGCTTGGCAGTGCGCGCCGTGTTCTTCAAAATGCCCACGCCGGCGCAGTGTTGATCTGGAATCAACAAACCGAGATGCTTACTCCCCGGGTTGTTTCGGGGTATGCGGAGAATGCCAGCATGCTGGGAATCAACTACCGGCTGGGCGAAGCCCTGCCCGGTACGGTATTCCAATATAAGACTGCGCGTCGGGTGGATGAGATCAACTTTGCGCGCGACTACAACCTGGGCGCTGAAAATCTTGCTCTATACCGCCAAGCCACCGGCGGACGGCTGCCGGTCTCCAGTTTGCTGATCCCGATCGTGGCGGCAGGTGACCGCGCCTTGGGATTGTTGGTTCTGGATAACTTCAATGCGATCGCGGCTTTCCGGTCAGAAGATGAAGTCCTGCTGCTATCGCTTTCGCAGCAGGTCGCGTTGTCGCTCGAGAACGTGCGCCTTGTGCAAGCCACTCAGGAACGCGCAGTGCAATTGCAAGCTTTGAACTCCGCCGCCGCATCACTGACCTCCAGCCTGCGCAGCGACGAACTGGTCAACTCTCTGCTCGATCAATTACGACCCGTCATTCAATACGATACTGCCACACTCTGGCTGCGTGAAAAAGACCGCCTCGCGGTGGCTTCGGTGCGCGGCTTTTCAGACGCCGAACGCAGGCTTGGGCTTTCTGTTGCGGTGTCTGATAGTGCGCTGTTCAAGGAAATGGCACAGACAGGTCAGCCCATTCTCGTTAACGATGTGCGTGAAGACCGCCGTTTCCTACCCACGGAAAATCCGCTGCTTTCCTGGCTGGGCATCCCCTTGATCTCAAAGAATGAACTGGTGGGTGTGATCGCTGTTGAAAAATGGCAGGCTCACTTCTACACGCTTGAACAAACACAGGTCAGCCTGACCTATGCCAGTCAGTCCGCTGTCTCTTTGGAAAATGCTCGCTTGTACGAAGACAGTGTCAGCCGCGCGACCGAGCTCGATCAACGCTCGCAGCGTCTTAGCACTCTCAACCGCTTCACATCCGGTTTGACCGGTTTGTTGGATGCGGACCAGATCCTGACCTTGACCGCGGATGAATTGCTCAAGGGGTTGGGCGCGCGCCGGGTCGATGTTGTGACCTTTGAACGGGGACAGGCATTCTGGAAGATCGCCTCCCCCCGCAGTAAGAACACCCTGCCGCGACCCTTGCCCTATGCGCCGATCTTTGGCAGGCTGCGTGAGTCGCTTGGCATCTTCAGCACGGATGATGCCCGCTCTGAAATGGAACTTGCTCCGCTCGCAGAAATGCTTGGCGAGAACGTCATGGCATTGGTGGCTCTTCCGCTCATTAGCAAGCAGGAACTCTCCGCGCTCATCTTTGTTCAGACCACGAACGAGATCCGTTTTGGCTCGAACGAACTTGATGTGGCGCGCACCATCATCAACCAATCCACTGTGGCGTTGGAGAATGCGCGCTTGTACCAGTTATCGGTGCGTACTGCCGACCGCTTTGCCATTCTGAACGAGACCAGCTCGCAGGTAAGCTCAAGCCTCGACCCCGAAGAAGTCTATCTCTCGGCGCGAAGGGCTGCTGAAAGACTGGTCCCCATGGAATCATTTGTGATCACCCTGCTCGATCAGGAACGCAACGAGATCGACCCGGTGTATCTCATCGACCGCGGCAAACGATACCCTGCCGAGCGGCTTCCATTCGGTGAAGGCATGAGCAGCGAAGTGATCAAGAGCGGCAAACCCATTCTGGTTTCAACGGGTGAGCAGGCCGATGCCTTGAACGCGGTCAGCGCGGGCGAAGAAGGTGATGAGACCAGGTCCATTGTGGCCGTGCCGATGATCCTTGGCGGCAAGACCCTTGGCATGCTTTCTGTCCAAAGTTATTTGCCCGGCGTGTACACAGAAGAGGATGTGCAGATCCTTGGCACGCTTGCCAATCAGGCGATCGTTGCCATTCAGAACGGACGATTGTTCGCCGAGACCCAGAACCTTGCCGCCCAGCTTGAAATGCGCGTCATTGAACGCACTGCCCAGCTGCAGCGTGAACAGCAGAATACCGAAACCTTGCTGCACATCTTGACGGAGGTCTCCTCCAGCCTTGACCTTGACCGCGCTCTCAACCGCACGCTTTCGCTGTTGAACGAAGCCATTGGCGCGGAGCAGGGAACCATCATGCTCTTGAACGCAGATGACAACCTTCTCCATTACCGCGCCGGTTACGGGTATCTCTCCGAAAGGGGAGACTCCAGCAGCCGAAACTTCACCTTGAAGGTCGGTGAGGGTCTTGCGGGTTGGGTGGTGCAAAACCGTGAATCTGTTTTGGTCGATGACCTTCTGGAAGATGCTCGCTGGGTGCGCAGCATTTCTTCTGGGTTGGAACATCGCAGCGCCATCGTCGCGCCCATGCAGGTCGGCGAGGACGTGATCGGCGTGCTCATGGTCTTCCAGCGCACTCCGCACTTCTTCAGCGCTGAAATGCTAAACCTTGTAAAAGCCATCGGCGGGCAGGTGGCCGTGGCGATCAACAATGCCCACCTTTATGAACTGATCCGCGATCAGGCGGAACGCCTCGGCGTGATGCTGCGCAAGGAACAGGAAGATGCCAGCCGTTCACAAGCCATCCTCGAAGCCGTGGCAGATGGTGTGCTGGTCACCGGCACAGACAACCGCATCTCCTTCGTCAATCCGTCCACAGAGCGCATTTTGGCCATTGAGCAGTCGCATCTGCTTGGGCATCCGTTGGACGTGTTCGGCGGTCTTTTCGGCAAAGCATCAAGCGCCTGGATGGATACCATCAGCCGCTGGTCTGAAGAACCGTCCATGCATCAGCCGGGTGATACCTATGCCGAGCAGCTGGAATTGGAGAATGGCCGCATTGCCCTAGTTCACCTTGCGCCGGTCATTTTGCAAAATGACTTCCTCGGCACCGTGTCCATCTTCCGCGATATCACGCACGAAGTGGAAGTGGATCGCCTGAAATCGGAATTTGTTGCCACGGTCAGCCATGAATTGCGGACTCCCATGACTGCCATCAAAGGTTATGTGGATATCCTCTCGATGGGCGCGGCAGGCGCGTTGAATGAGAATCAACTGCACTTCCTCGATATTGTCCGTAACAATATCGACCGTCTCAACATCCTGGTCGGCGATCTGTTGGATATTTCCCGCATTGAAGCCGGGCGTGTCACCTTGAACACTCAGGCGGTTGACCTGCACTCGATCGCCGAGGATGTGGTGGCAGATGTCTTGCGCCGTTCACAGACCGAAGAAAAGCCCATGGCGCTCTCGCTTGACTCGCCCAAGAAACTGCCTCCTGTTATTGGCGACAGCGAACGCGTGCGGCAGATCCTTGGCAACCTTGTGGACAATGCCTACAACTACACCCCGCACAACGGCACCATTCACGTGGAGCTTCATCAGGAAGGCAACGAGATACAGGTGGATGTTCAAGATAATGGAGTAGGGATCGCGACCGAAGATCAGGCGCGTGTGTTCGAGCGTTTCTTCCGTGGCGAACACCCGATGGTGTTGGCCACCCCGGGCACCGGTCTGGGATTGCCGATCGTGCGCCAACTGGTAGAGATGCACAACGGTCGGATATGGATGACAAGTTCAGGTGTGCCGGGCGAAGGATCGACTTTCTCCTTTACCCTGCCCATCTTCAAATAATGGAGTTTGAATGGCGAGAATTTTGATAGCAGAAGATGAACCCGATATTCGTGAGTTGGTGGCCTTTACCCTGCGCTTTGCGGGGCATGAGGTCACACCTACAGCCAATGGGGAGGAAGCGCTCAATCAGGCGCTTGTCATGATCCCCGATATCATCCTCATGGATGTGCGCATGCCGAAGATGACCGGCTATGATGCCTGCCGCGCCATGAAGGCCAACCCGACCCTAAAGGATATCCCGGTCGTGTTCCTTTCAGCCAAGGGACAAGACTCCGAGATCCAGACCGGCTTGGATGCGGGCGCAGAGGAATACCTGCTCAAACCGTTCGCCCCCGATCAACTGACCGAACGTGTCAGATCAATTCTTGCCAAATTTGGAAAATAACATTTAATGAGCGCGATCATTCTTGACGGTTCGATGGTGCATTACGAGGCATTGGGACGAGGTCGTCCCATCGTCTTCCTGCACGGTTGGGTCGGCTCATGGCGTTACTGGATCAACGCCATGCAGATCTCATCCACGTCGTTCCGCGCCTATGCCATAGACCTGTTTGGCTTTGGCGATACATCGCGCGATATCATGCGATATCCCCTCGACCGACAGGCAGACCTCATCAACCGCTTCCTCGAAGAAATGGGAATTGGCAAGGTGGCGCTGGTTGGTCACGGGCTTGGCGCACTCGTGGGCTTTTCATTCATCAAGCAATGGCCCAAGAGCGTGGACCGCATGATGGCCATCAATTGTCCGATGGATTATGACGCGATCAACGCGCGCATGCGGACTTCCTCCATGTCTGAGCTGGTTGACTGGCTGGGATCGCGTACTCCCGAGGGCATCTCTGCCCTTGCAGATGCGCCCAAAGCGGACCTGCAAGCTGTTACTGCTTCCATGGCCGGTTTCCAGGCTGGGAATTTGCTCTCCAGCATCCGTGATTTTGAAGTTCCGAGTTTGTTCGTTTACGGTCCGAATGACCCCGCCATCAGCATGCCTGCGCCCGAAAAGACAGATGCCCTTCCCGGGCACATGCACCAGATCAATCTGGAAGGCACAGGTCACTTCCCAATGATCGAGAATCCCTTGCAATTCAATCGCCTGCTGACAGATTTCCTCGCGCTTGAATCAGGCATCAGTCCGCGAGAGCTTCAGCTCAAGGAAGAATGGAAGCGCAGACACCGCTAAAAGACCGTCCAGAGCGACGGTCTTTTAGTTTAACGGATTTTTGACTTGACATTCGCCCATCGCGGTCATATACTGAATTCACAATTGAACGGGGAGCCTTTTCGAAAGGCTGAGAGGAGCGTGAACGCGCTCGACCCGCATTACCTGATCTGGTTAGTACCAGCGGAGGGACTCTTGCCTCACCTATAGCCATCCTCCGCCCTCGGAGGATTTTTGTTTGTAAAACGCATCATTATCTTCGCCAATGGCGAATTGCCCAATAAGGAAAAAGCCCGCGCTCTGCTGCGTGAAGATGACTTCATCATCGCCGCAGACGGTGGAACGCGTCACGCCCTTGAGTTGGGAGGAACGCCCAATATCATCATTGGCGACCTTGATTCTTTGCCGGTCAACTTTGACCCTTCCACTTTGAACATTGAACTCATGCGCTTCCCCGCCGACAAAAACGAAACCGATCTTGAGCTTGCCATTCAACACGCGCTGACTCTGAACCCGCGAGAGATCGTCATCCTCGCCGCGCTCGGCGGACGCCTCGACCAGACCCTCGGCAACATCGCCCTCCTCAGTGACCTTCAAACCTCAACCTGCAGCCTGAAACTCAACGACGGTCTTGAAGAAGTTTTTTTCTGCTCTGAAGTTTCACAGATCCACGGATCTAGCGGTGACACGGTGTCGCTCATCCCGTGGCAGGGAGAAGTGACTGGCATTGTCACACAGGGGCTGAGATGGGCCTTGCAGAACGAAACCTTGTATCCGCATAAAACACGCGGCATCAGCAACGAAATGACAGGCGAAGAGGCAATGGTTCAGGTCAAATCTGGCTTGCTGCTCATCGTCCACCGCTTTGCGATCTGATCACTAAAAAAATCTGGAGACAAAATGAAACGCATCACTTTTTACTTCTTACTTCTCACTTTACTTCTCGCCTCTTGTGCCCCAACACCAGCTCCCACGTCAGCAGGTCCGCAGACCATCACCGTCCTCACTCATGACTCATTTGCCATCAGCGAGGATGTGGTCAAAGCCTTTGAAGCGGACAATAATGCCAAAGTCTCTTTCATCCAAAGCGGTGACGCGGGCTCCATGCTCAACCAATCCATCCTCACCAAAGACGCTCCCATCGCGGATGTCATCTTCGGTGTGGACAATACCTTCCTCTCCCGCGCCCTCGAAGCGGATATTTTTGAAGCGTATCAATCACCCGAATTGACCAACATCGCCGATGAATTCAAACTCGACCCATCCAACCGTGCCCTGCCCGTGGACTATGGCGATGTGTGCATCAATTACGATAAAGCCTATTTCACTGAAAATAATCTCGCTGTTCCTCAATCTTTTGAAGACCTCGCGAAGACTGAATACAAGGGATTGCTGGTCGTGGAGGATCCCGCCACTTCTTCGCCAGGGCTTGCCTTTCTGCTTGCCAC
>JAGNWT010000045.1 GCA_017985935.1 Anaerolineales bacterium
GTTGATGATGGCAAGCTCGGCATTGCGCTCTTCGGTGATCTTAAGCAGGCGCTGAGTCTCATCAAAGAGACGCGCGTTCTCGAGCGCAGTTCCTAACGACGCGGCGATGGTGGTCAGCAGGCGCAGTTCGGATTCGCCGTAGGCGTTCTCGCGCTCGTAGTTTTCCATGCTGATGTCGCCGAGGAATCGGTCACTGCTGATGATCGGAACAATAACGCCTGATTTTGATTGATCTGTACCAGGGAGTGCTGGCGCATTTATACTTGCAGAATCCGTTTCGTTATTGAAGATAATGGGTTTACGAGTTTTGATCTCAGTCTCATAGATACCGCCCGGATTTGGGTGAGTAGCTGGAGAGTTGTTCCGCTTGCCGTGTTCGTAAAAGTAAAGATAGTGAACCAGATTGGCTTTTTCATCGTACCAGGTGATCATAAGATCAGGCGTGTTGAACACTTCGCGCAATTTATCGCCCACCAGATCGACAATGGCTTGGAAATCCAACTCGGAGGCAAGTCCCTGCTGGATGGAGTTGATGATCTGTAATTCTGCGACGCGCTCCTGCTCGGCTTTGAAGAGACGCTGGGTCTCGTCGAAGAGACGGGCATTTTCGAGGGCAACGCCCATCGAAGCCGCGATGGTTTGCATTAAGCGGATATTCGATTCGTTGAAGGCGTTTTCATCTTCGAAATTCTCTACCGCAATACCGCCGATTACTTTGTCGCTGGAGATGATGGGCACATTTGCCACAGCTTTTGACGAATCCGTGCCCGGCATAGTTATTAGATTGAATTTTTTGTTCATTTCCGTGGTCTTTCCAAAAACGGGCTGTTTATCTTTTTGTACTTTTCGGAACAACTTTGATGGCTTCATTGGTTCAAAGGTAAAGCGCTGCCCATGTTCAAATTCATAAAGGTAATGCATGAGATCGGTTTTCTCGTCATACAAACGGATGCCGATCTCGTCAGTGTGCAATACTTCGCGCAGTTTATCACCCACCAGGTCAATGATGGCTTGCAACTCCAGCTTGGAGGCGAGGCCCTGCTGGATGGAGTTGATGATCTGCAACTCGGCGACACGCTCTTGTTCGGCTTCAAAGAGCCGCGCATTCTGAATAGCGACACCCATGTTGGCTGCCAGGGTTTGTAAGAGCGAAAGATTGTTCTCTGAGAAATGATTCTTCCTGTAATTGCCAACAGTGACAACCCCAATGGCTTTGTCGTTCACAATGATCGGCGCGAACATCATGGATTGGGTATCTGTCCCATTGACGTTTTCAAGTAGTTCAGGCGGTAGATAGGCGCCATTGGCAACCTGTTCTTCAAATGTTCCCATTAGAAGGGGTTGGCGTGTTTGGATGACTTTGGTAGTTAAGCCTTTCCCCAAAGGGAATGGCTCAATGAAATCGAGATAGCCACCTTCGCCCTGATCATATTCATAAAGGGAATGGATGAGATTGGTCTGCTCGTCCAGCAGCAGGATCGCGATGGCTTCTGCATGAAAAATATCACGGACTTTATCGCCCACGATTCTTGTTACCGTTTTGACATCCAACGTCTTTGCCATCGCTTCGCCCACCGAATTGAGGATGGCAAGTTCGTCCACGCGCGCGTTGAGTTGCTCGGTTCTCTCTTCGACCTTGCGCTCGAGCCCTTCGAGCAGACCTGCATTATCCAAAGCGACAGCGCCTTGATTCGCCAACATGCCGAGCATATTGCGGTCGGTGTTGTCGAAGGTGCCGTAGAGCGAGTCCATGTCTACGTAGAGGTAGCCGAGCAGTTGGTTTTGGGCGATGAGCGGGGAAATAATGCGGTTGAGACCAGACTTCTTGGGCAGGATCAGTTGCACCGTCCGCGTGAGGCGGGCTTGGGCGAGGTGTTTGCTGATGGATTTGAGAACGGTTGCGGGTTCTTCTCCGCGTGGGAGCAGGGATTCCGCTACTAAAGGTTTGCCATCGTTTTCGAGGATCAACATCACGCGCTCGCCGCCACTGAGTTCGGTGGCTTCTTCGACGAGAAAGGTTTGGATGTCGCTGACGGTTTTCAGCGCGTTGAGGCGCAGACCTGTATCCGCGAGGCGTTGGAAGGGTTCGCGCAGGTTGGACTCAATGTTGAGATGCGCGAAGAGCCGCTCCTTGGGCAGTTTGCGCTTCGTACCATCGGCAACCCAGAATTGGATGATCTCGCGGTTTTCGCGGACCTTGTTTAGTGCATTTCGGCGCAGCCCTTCATCACGGATGTTGCTGATGCTTTCGAGCAAATGGTCATAGGCGCGGTTGAGGGCTTCCTGTGCCGCTTTGTTTTTGTGATTGGCGAATAAGGCTTGTGCATGACGCCACCAGATGTTTTGTGAAGCAAAAGAGTTCTGTTTGGCAAAGCCTTGAGCACGATGCAGAGAGGTAGCTTTTGCCGTTGCCTTAAGTGCTTTAACTGGATCTTGACCGGCAAGATAGAGTTTGCCCAATTCTGTAAAATGGGTTACTTCATCACCAAGTTGATATTGCTGGATAAGCTTTATTACCTTTTTTTCATGGCGAAGGGCTGCTTGAATCTCACCCTTGAAAAAGTGCAGGTCTGCCCAATTGGCTTGCACTTGCATTTCCATGCTGGGGTCGCCCAAGGTGGAAACCAATGCTTCAAATTCCTGTAGGGTTGCTTGAGCGTTTTCGTATTGTCCTAAAAAGATTTGAATGACGGACATATTTCCCAACGCATAGATCATGCCTACTTGAGCATTCATCTTACGGTTCATTTCAACCACTTCGCGTTGTAAACGCAGGGAACGGGAGTACAAGCCAAGATCCAAGTAGGTGACGCCAAGATTTGCTTTGGCTGCCTGTGCCCGGTCGAGGTATCCTGCTTTTTCAAAGGCGCTTACGGCTTGTTGATACTTTTGGATGGCTTGGGTGATATCTACTTCCAACATGCCCATAATATTTAGGGCATTCCCGATGCCGTAGTTATCTCCTGCTTGCTGGCAATACTCCAGCGATTTGAGAATGGCTTCCTCAAATTTCTCAACCTGGCGGCTAAGGTCGTAGGCATTCGCCACTGCCCAATAGGCGCGTCCCGCGCCAGAGAGGTCGCCGAGGCTGAGGTAGAGGTCTATGGCTTTTTGACCGTTCTTGATCGAATCTTGATTCTTCTGAATCCGGAATTGTGCTTCAGAGAGGCGGAACAGACTTTCGGCGCGGAGGGTGGCGTGTTGGGGCGCTTCGCGAAGCGCATTTACTGCCGCTGTAGCCGATTTGATTGCGCCGTTCAAGTCACCCGTGCGCATTTGGACGAGGGCGAAGCGGTTTAACGCTATCGCGTTTAATGTACGATTTTCGATTGACGAGTCTTGATTGCCCTTCGCCAATTTCATCATCGCTTTGGCATCTTGCATGGCAAGGTCGAGGTTGCCCTGGGCAATGTAGGATTCGGAGCGCAGGTCGAGCAGGGACATTTGCATAGGGGCGCGGTTTCCGCGCCCTTTGCCAGTGCGGGGAGACCTCGCCCCTACTTTTTCCAATGCCTGTGTTGCTGAATCAATTGCCGCCGCGTGTTGACCCGTCCACGCTAGATCGCGGACACGGCTCACCACATCGATCATTTCTGTTTTTTTTTCACGGGTTTTCTTAACAGGTCTGCTTACGGTTAATGACCTTTTTGTCATAGCCGCTCTCCTCATCCTCTAAATATGTTTCTGTCTGCAAAAACCAACGATCTTGAGTAATCTTAATCCAGCTTCGCACCGATCCACATTCCATTTTCAAAACAAGGCAAGTATAAGGGTGTCCATGCCGGGAATCAATAGGAACTCCGGCCTAGCCATTTTATAAAACCCGATGATGCAGAACCTCGTAAAATGCCCGGCGTTCGATCACCTCGCCCAGAAGCACAAGCAGAAAGATCGAAGATGGGAGCCAGACCCCGACCAGTCCGGATGAACGGAAGAGAATCCCCAAACCGGCGAGAACCGCCGCGATCATCCCCGCCCGCAGCCTGCCGACCATCCGAACGTTTTTTTTCTGAGCCGAGATCGACAACCCCAACTCCCCCGCCAGCAAAACAGCCGCGACCCCGGCTGGGAAAAGCATTGCAGCAAAGACCTCAGTTAAAAGAGACTCAACCGACAGGATGACCAACATCAATACCAGTCCCAATAAAGCGGTTGTGAGGAAAAATCCCGCCGTGGTGCGCCAGTGATTCCACGCGGGCATGCTTTGTAAATGATAGACCTGCGCCATGCCATAGATCAACACCGCGCCTAAAATGCAGGTGAAGATCCGTGCGAAAGAAAGCGCCCCCATTGACAGGGTTGAGATGCTCACAAGCCAGCCGGCGCTGAACAAACCAAGATACAAGATCTCTCGGCTCAACCAGGATTTCCTCAAATGCGCCAAAGCCCGCCACGCATTTCGTTTTGCGCCCAGATGCGAAAGGGATGCGAGCCCGCCGAGACAAAGACACAACCCGATCACCCAATAAGGGATCAGCCGAAACAGGCGCGCGTCGAACTCGACCAAATTCCAAAACGGATCGAACATCCACTGTGCTGCCCAAAAACCACCGACCGCCATTTGCGTCAGCAGGGTGAAAAAGATCAAGAAAACTTCTCCACCGGGTCTTTTGGACTTCACCTCTTCACAGTTGATGATCCGCTTTTCATGGTCGGCAGTCATTGCCGCGTGCGGCTTGAGCGCCAGGTGAGGTTGAGTACGCGATGTCTTCGGCAAGGGATAAGGATGTTCGCTGGCGTGCAGTTCCCATAATTTTTTAAATTCCGGTGAAACATCCGCGCCTGTCAACTCAACGAAGCCAAGCGCCTTTTGCGAACAGGAAGTGACACAGGCGGGCGGCAGCCCGGCATTGAGCTGATCGCTGCAAAAATCACACTTTGTCATTTGCCCCCGCACAGGGTTGAATTGCGGCGCTCCGTATGGGCATGCCCATGAACAGTATCCACACCCCATGCACTTTGAACGGTCAATGCTCACGATCCCATCCGCGCGGATCAGGTAGGCATCCGCCGGGCACACGCCGGCGCACTTGGGGTGAGCGCAATGATTGCAGGCAAGCGACAGGGAATAGGAGAAGTCTTTATCGTTAGCGGGGATCCAGCCATCCACAGCGACTTTATAAGTTCGCCGCCACATCACCCCCGTGGGAAGTTGATTGCGGGTTTGGCAAGCCGCCGTGCAATCCATGCAACCTGTGCACGCACTTGCATCAAAGGTAAAAGCGTAAGTCACAATTCCCTCCGATCACAGAGAGAACAAGCGGCTTGCGATGAATCGATCAATTCCATGCTCACAGTGTAGAAGATATGAACCGGGCAGGATAGTGATGGATGTAATTTATTCTTTTCTGAAAACATGCTCCAACGGATCGATCCAGTCTTCGCGGATCTGCACCCGGAACTCGGCAACATCACCCTGACCGTTGGAAATGAAGGGCATCAGGCTTTCGCCGAGCACGGGATCATCCCAGGTACAGAGGAAAGTGTCGTGATGCCAATGCTCCAGCCTGCCCGAAATGGAAGGGTGTGCCTGCAATTGGATGTGGAACCCGCTGCTTTCCGCGCTGACAGTTGCTCCGCCCAAAATATCACTTTCGTACTCCCCGACATATTTCTCCCAAGCCAGCGATGGGCGGGTGTCTTTAATGCGCGAGTCATTCCTTCGCTTTTGGTCTTGCTCCGCCTTTTGCCTGTTCTCCTGATCGAGGTTCAGGTAGGCTTGCATCCAATCTTGAGAGGAAACACCCAACATGGACTCGATAATAAAGTGCGGGAGCGCAACATAAGCAAAGTTGGGAAGTTTGTTTGTAAAGACCGCGATCCCCAGTTTCTCCTCCGGCAGCATCACAATGTTCGAGAGCATGCCATCCACGCCGCCGGTGTGACGGACCGTTAGCCTGCCGTGAAAGTCGCTGAGGAACCAGCCAAGCCCATAGGCAGAGAAATGCCGCGAGGGGAATAACTGCTTTTCGATGGCGGTCAGCCCGATGGTCGTGTGAGGCGTCTGCATTTCCGCGGCGATCGTCGGATCCATGAGCGGCTTCTCGTGGAGACTGCCCATCGCAAGGTGAAGCCGCATCCACGAGGAAATGTCTGCAACCGAGGCGCAGATCGATCCCGCAGCGCCAACGTGGGCATCTTCACGATAGACCACGGTTTGCAAGTTGCCGCGAACATCTTCATGCGGCGCCGCGATATTTTCATAGCCGCCAAAATAACGCGGATTGGTCACGCTATCGCGCATGCCAAGCGGCTCCAGGATTCGGCGCTGAATGAATTCGTCCCAGCTTAACCCACTCACAGCGGCGATCACCTGCCCGGCAGTGATGAACATCAGGTTGGAATAGCCGTAACCGGCGCGGAAGCTGTATGCTGGGGGAATATAACGCAAACGTTGAACGATCTCTTCAGTGGCGTAATTGCTGAGCAGCAGCATATCCCCCGCCCAGGTGCCCAACCCGCTGCGATGGCAGAGCAGATCGCGGATGCTCATGAGTTCGGTGGCGTGATGATCGTACAGTTTGAAGCCGGGAAGATATTTTGTGACCGGGTCATCCCAGGCTAGCTTCCCTTCTTGAACCAGCAACCCGACCGCCGCGGCAGTGAACGCCTTGGTATTCGAGCCGATGGCAAACAAAGTTTGCTCATCCACTTTTTCCGGTTTGCCGATCTCACGTATGCCGTACCCTTTGGAGAGCAGCACCTGATCATCTTTCACGATGACCATGGCCAGCCCGGGGACATTCCACTGCTGCATGGCTTGCTGTACGAAAGCATCGATTCTTTTCTCAAGATCTGAAGTATTCATTTTTATTCTCCACTATGAATACGCGGGAGGAGCAGCATTGGGATTCTTAATGTACGCAAGCGCGCCCGCTCCAGCAAGGGTCAGCCCGGCGCTCAACACAAAGACTTCGGCATAATTCCAACCGATCGAAACCAGCAGCGACCCCAAAAAGGGACCGATCAAACCGCGCAGACCTGAAATGGTTGAGTTGAGCGCAGTGTAATCTGAAACATGTTCTGGTCCTGCCAGGTTGGAGACCGTGTAAAGGATCGCCAGGTCAGACCCGGCGGTGACCAGACCCGCTGCAATAAAAGACGGCAGAAGCATCCAGCCCTGAGTGGCCCAAATATAAGGCAGGATGACCACAGCGTTGATCACAAAAACGATTTGAAGCGTGCGTATTCCGCCGATGCGGTCTAAAAGCCTGCCGCCAAACAAATAGCCGAGAAACCAGAAAAGGGATTGAGAGAATCCCAACAGCCCCACCACCGTGTAAGACAGATTCAATTGATCCACCTGCACGATCGGGAACAAAGGCGAGGCGGTCAACAAGCCCAGACCCCACAACAAGACTCCGCTCAAATAGAAGGGCATGCGTTTGTCAGAGCGCACGATCTTGATCGGAGACATGGTGCTGCGGGTGTGGTCTGTCACGGTGTCGGGCAGGTTACGCATCAAGTTGTAGAAGGTCAAGGTAGACCCAATGCCCGACAACCCGGCGAAAGGCAGCAATGCGCGGTAGCCCCAATGATCGAGCATCCATCCTGCCAATGGGGTGAAGACCAGTATCAATGCCACCAAACCAACACGCACCGCCGCGAGGATCCTTCCACGTTGTTGAATGGGATAGATCGCCTGAATGGTCTGCACGTAGGCCGGAGACGGCCAGGACTCCACCAGCCAGAAAAAGGTGAAAATGACCAACAGGCTGGTGGCGTTCAGCGCGAAGGCGGTCAGCAGGAACGATCCACGCCCCAACAGCCAGCAGACCAGGGCAACACGTTTCATTCCAAAACGGCGCATGAGCCAGACGCTGAAGTTCGTGGTCAACAACCCGAGAGTGGTGATCGCAAAATAGTACGCCACCTGCTGGGTGGAAGCACCCGACCGCCGCAGAATGATCGGGATGAAGGTGATAATGGTGGCGATCACGCTATGCGTGCAGGCAGCGCGCAAGTCCATGTACATAGATCGGCGCACGCTCTCGTCCAATGGGCCAACAAGCCACATTTCAAAACGCATTTGTAGTCGGGCCAGGAAGGATATATTTTGCATCATGATTTCAAACAAAGAACCTGTCAGGCATCAACCTGACAGGCTGATTCAAAAATTTACAGGGCGCGGCAGGCTTACGGAGTCCAGATCGTTCCGTCGGGCCAGCGGCTTTGAGTCCACTCGATGGGCGGAATGCTGATCGGGTACTTCGCCGCCTTCTTCTCATCGATGTCAATGCCGAGACCGGGCTTGTCGTTGGGCCACAAGTATCCATTGTGCAGTTCAGGGATACCGGGGAAGACTTCCTTGAGCGGGTCGCCAAAGAAGATCATTTCCTGAATGCCGAAGTTCTGGCAGGCAAGGTCAAGATGCAAATTCGCAGCATGACCGACCGGAGATGTATCGCCGGGTCCATGCCAGGCCGTGCGGACTCCGAAGGCTTCACACAGCGCAGCGAGTTTTCGCGCGGGGGTAATGCCGCCCAATTGAGAGATGTGCGAACGGATGAAGTCGATCAATTGCTCGGCGATGAGCGGCTTCCACTCCAGCGGGTTGTTATGCAACTCACCCATCGCGATCGGTGTGGCGCTCTGCTCGCGCAAGCGGCGGAACCATTCGATCTGATCGGGCGCAAGCGGATCTTCGAGGAAGAACAAGCGGTACTGTTCGAGTTCCTTTGCCATGCGGATGGCATCGATCGGCGCGAGGCGTTCATGGATGTCGTGCAGCAGGAAGAGGTCAAAGCCGATCTTGCTGCGGACATAATCGAAAAGCGGCGGGATGGAACGCGCGTACCAATCGGGGTCGTAATAAGCGCCGGGGAAATTGCCCTGCGGGTTGTCCATCGACTTCATGCGGTGCGTGGCTTGCGGAGCCTTCTTGGTGGGGCGCGAATTCTTCTTGTTGATATCTTTCACGCGGCCGCCGTATCCGCCCATTTGCAAGCGGACTGCCAGCGCGCCTTCTGCTTGATACTTTAGCACGTTGTCGAGCACTTCCTTTGGCTCGCGTCCGTCGGCATGGCGATAGACCATCGCTGCGTCACGGCATTTTCCGCCAAGCAGATCATAGACCGGCATGTTGGCGACCTTGCCTTTGATGTCCCAAAGGGCTTCGTCCACGCCGCTGATGGCGTTGTTCAATACGGGGCCGTTGCGCCAGTAAGAATTGACATACATCAAATGCCACAGGTCTTCGATGTTGGCAGGGTCACGTCCCTTCAACAAGGGAGCGAGATATTCTTCAACCGCCTTGGCAACAAGGGTCGGGCGCTGGGTGAATGTGGCGCAGCCCACGCCATACAACCCGGGCTGGTCGGTCTCCACTTTGACGATGACCAGTGCAATGCCATCGGGCGCGGTGAGGATGGGTCTTACATTTGTAATTTTCATGAGTTGTCCTTGTCTACGACCACAAACGGTCCCAACTGCGTTCGTTGTCCCATTCGGTGGTCGGCTCGAAGAAGCCGCGGTCTTCGGGGATCAAATGCTCACGCACGGCATCCTCATTGAGGGTGAATCCAAGCCCGGGCGCGTCAGGGACCGGAATGTAACCGTTCTGGATGAGCGGCTTGGCCGGTCCATCAATGAAGTCACCCCAGAACGGGACATCCGTGAAGTGATGTTCGAGCGCGATGAAGTTCTCGGTGGCAGCGGCGCACTGCACGGCAGCCATCGTGCTGATCGGCGTGCCTGCCATGTGCAGAGCCATGCTCACACCATATTCCTGTGCGAGATCGCCGATCTTCTTGGTTTCAAGAATGCCACCGCTGGTGGCGAGGTCGGGATGAATCACATTGACCGCGTGCGCCTGCAAGAGCGGCAGGAATCCTTCCTTGAGATAAATGTCCTCGCCGGTGCAGACGGGGGTCTTGAGCGCGCGTTCCATCTTCACCCATTGATCGGTGAATTGCCACGGCACCATGTCTTCAAGCCAGCACAGGTTGAACGGCTCAAGCGCCTCGCCCAACTTGATGCAGTCATCCACACCGATGTGACCGAAGTGGTCAGCCGAGATCGGCACTTCGTAACCCACCACGGCGCGCACCTGTTCCACATACTCGCATAACATTTCAATGCCCTTGGGCGTGAGACGCACATGCGTGAACGGATGTTGAATGGAGTTGATGTCGAGCATGCGGTCGAGCGCGGTTCCATCTTCGACCTTCAACATACCCGCGGGATAGGTCAACGCGCCCTTCACGCCGATCAACGGCTGGATGCCAATATCCATCTTGAGCATGGTGAAGCCGTTCGCCATGCGCTCCTTGAGTTTATGTCCCATCGCTTCGCCGGTCGGCTCGTTGGGAGTGTCACAATACATGCGGATGGAATCGCGGAACTTTCCGCCCGCAAGCATATACGCGGGGACGTTGTACGCCTTGCCAGCCAGATCCATCAACGCCATTTCGATCCCGCACACGCCGCCGCCCTGTCTGGCGTGGTGACCGAACTGCTTGATCTTGCGGAAAACCTTATCCACATTGCAGGGATTCTCTCCAACGAGGCGGCTTTTGAGCATCAACGCAAAGGTCTTGCTCGCGCCATCGCGGACTTCACCGTAGCCGACCAATCCTTGATTGGTTTCAATACGGACAATGGGGAAACGCCATCCTTCCCAGCCGACGGTGGCGGTACGGATGTCTGTGATTCGCAGGTCGCTCGGACGCGAATGTTGGTTTACATGATCTTCAGGTCGCGCGCTCATTTGTTATTCGCCTTTCTCCAAGCCTTGAAGTCTTCTTCAATATCTTCGCGCCAGTTCGGGACGTCGATCTCGCCGCTGGTATATTTTCCTTCGGAGAGGCGCATCTTGCCGAACTCATCGCGTACGCGGGTCAACTCACTGGACTCAACCACTTCCTGCACCAAATGCGGCGGGATGAAGATGACGCCCGTGTTGGTGCCGAGCACCACATCACCGGGCAGAACGGTCACGCCGCCGATCTTGACGGGGATGTTGATGCCTTCGAGAGTTTCATCTGCAATGGCGGTGGGATGCACATCGCGCATGAAAAAGTTTACATCGGTCAATGTGACCAGACCAGGCAGGTCGCGGATCGCGCCATCGACGACGAGTCCAGCGCGGGTGCGGGTGCGAACCGCAGTCCCTAAATTGTCACCTACGATGGTGCCGTTCTCGATCTTGCCGCGCAGGTCAACGACCATTACATCATTGAGTTGAAGCGATTCGATGATCCACGAATTTTGTCCGCCGATCTTGCCGCGCCCCTCGCCCACGCCCGCCTGTTGAATGGCATCGTGATAATCAGGTCGGTGCGGAAGGAAGGACGCGGTCAATGCGCGACCGACAAGCGGGGTGCCGGGATGGGTCTGCATGAAGCCGCCGACGAATTGATTCTTATAGCCATGCTGCATCAAAACCGCCCAGGCTTCCTCGGTGGTGACGAGCTTCATGCGCTCGAGATAATCATCGGGAACCTGCGGGCGCCCATCAGGGAAACGCTCAAAGGGATTCAGTTTGGTCAGGTGGATCATGTCTTCTTTGGAAGGTTGAATGTGCATAAGGGTCTCTCCTCTTTATGATTGATTATGTTTCCAGCCAAGCAGCCGCTCTGCCTTGCTGGAGTCGAAAAAGCTTTTATGCCCGCTCAGGTCACCGCGCACCTCAACATCGGGGAAGAACTTCTGCTTCAACTCCAACGAAGGGACTTCGGTGATCGTATCCGGCGCGGCGATGTAGAACACTTCGTGCCCCTTGAAGTCGGCGGTCAAGGATAGCAGGCAGGCGCTGGCTGCCGCGGAATGAAGCGTGTACGCCCAGAGATTTTTTGCCGCGGCTTCGGTCTCGCTGTAACTCTTTGCCTGCACAGCGGTTGCCCTTTGAGGCACCACCCAGTGAAAGCGCATGCTCGCGATGACCATGTTCTCGTAGCGCCGCGCGAATGAATTTCCCTGCTCTTCGCAAACCCATTTTGAGAGGCTGTATGGGTCTTCGTTGTAGGTTGGGTGCAACTCATCGAGCGGAAAATAATCGAAGCGCGGCCAACGGCTGTAAGCGAGTCCGGTCGCGTTCACACTGGAAGCCTGGCACACCCGTTCAATGCCGACCTCCACCGAGGCGCGCAATGCGTTGTAACTGGTCACCACGTTGTTGTTATGCACCTCATGGTCGGGGTGCCGACCGGGCGCGGGGATGGCTGCCATGTGGATCAAGGCATCGCATCCGCGGATCGAGTTGACCATCACATCATAATCAGCGATCTCGGCCTTGATGTAGGTGACGCCCGCCCGGCGCGTTTCGTCCTTCGGGAGAACACGGTCAATGCAGACCACATCATGTCCCTGATCCGAGGCCATGTGTACGATGGCATTGCCAACACTACCAACTCCACCTGTTACTGCGATTTTCATGAAACCTGTCCTTTGTCTGCATACACGGCTTCCCTCAACCCGCGGATATAGCCAATGGCATACAAACGCCCAAAGGATGAATAGCCGGCGTTCTCATTGCTGTCGCCTTCCACGGTCGGGACATGATCCGGGCGCAGCACGCCTTCAAAGTTAATATCTTTATACGCCTGCAAACACGCGAGCATGTCGGTCTTGCCTTCGTCGTGCCAGGTCTCTTCATACTTTTTCACATCGCCGCGCACATCGCGGAAGTGAACGAAGAAGATCTTTTCCTGTCTGCCGAATTTGTGGATGACCGCCGGCAGGTCATCGGTCATCAGGGTGAAATTCCCCTGACACATGGTGATGCCGTTCATCGGGCTGGGGACGATCTCCAGCAGGCGTTGGAAATTATCCACGCTGCTCATGATGCGTCCCACCCCGCGCAACGGAGAGAGCGGCGGATCATCCGGGTGCATGGCCAGTTTCACGTTCCACTTCTCAGCCACGGGCATCACTTTCTTGAGGAAGTACTCAAGGGTTTCCCAAAGTTTTTCCTCGCTGATGGGGCCTTCCTCTGTGGGCGGAGCATCCTTCACAAGGTCATAGTCAAAACTCGTCACAACGGACCCGCCGCGTGAAGGAGTATTGGTGCTGGTGCGAAGCCAGTTGAAATCGGTCATCCACTCGTAGCACCAAACAGGGATCCCGAGCCGCCCCATGTTCTCGATCAGGGTGCACACGGTGGCGATCTCTTCATCGCGCCCGGGCAGCCCGCGCTTGGCTTTATTCAATGGCGGACGCGATTCGATCACGGCGAGGTTGAAGCCGCCGCTTTCATAGCGTTGTTTCATCCGCACCAGTGGAAGGTAATCCCAGGGGGCGTCTGTACCGTTGAACGGCTCATTGAAAGGCAGTCCACCCACTGCCCAATCCACCCCTGCCTGCTTGGAAAGCTTCCAAAGCGGAGAAGGGGTCGGCGGCAAAAATTCTGCAATTTGGATCATGGTAATTTCACTCCTTCGAGAATCAAGACTTCAAAATATTTTCAATGGATTGAACTTCTTCTCCGCTTAGCGGCAGGTTCTGCAGGGTACCCACGGCGTCATCGATCTGCTCGACCTTGCTGGCGCCGATCAGAACGGATGTGACGGCGGGCTGACGAAGCACCCAGGCGAGCGCAAGCTGCGCCAGAGTCTGACCGCGGCGTTTCGCCAGATCGTTCAGACGATTCACTTTATCCAGCTTGTCATCGGTGATGTTGGCCGGCTTGAGGAATCCGTGCGGCTTGGAAGCGCGGGAACCTTCAGGGATTCCGCCAAGGTATTTATCGGTCAGCAATCCCTGCGCCAGCGGAGAGAACGGAATACACCCGATGCCTTCGTCTTCAAGCACAGAGAGCAGCCCGTCTTCGACCCAGCGGTTAAACATGCTGTAAGACGGTTGATGGATGAGACAGGGCGTGCCCAAGGACTTAAGGATCTGCGCGGCCTGACGGGTTTGCTCAGGCTTGTAATTGGAGATGCCCACATACAGGGCGCGTCCGCTCCGTACAACATAATCCAACGCAGACATGGTCTCTTCCAAAGGCGTATCAGGATCGGGGCGGTGATGATAGAAAATATCCACATAATCCAGCTTCATGCGCTTCAGGCTTTGATCCAAACTGGAGACAAGATATTTCCGTGAGCCCCATTCACCGTATGGACCCGGCCACATGTAGTAGCCAGCCTTGGATGAAATGACCAGTTCATCACGATATGGACGCAAGTCGGCTTGCATGATCTGTCCGAAGGTCTCTTCAGCAGAGCCGGGAGGCGGACCGTAATTATTCGCAAGATCAAAATGCGTGATGCCCAGATCAAAGGCTCTTCGCACCATGGCGCGGCTGTTCTCGTACACATCCACGCCGCCGAAGTTATGCCACAAGCCGAGAGAAACGGCGGGCAATCGCAGTCCGGTCCTGCCGCTGCGGTTGTACTTCATCTGTTCGTAACGTGATTCATTGGGTAAATAAGCCATGATCTTCTCCGGTCGTTGAATGGTTCTTCCTGAATTTCTTTGCGAGTTAAATATCCTGCATCACGGCGCTTCTTCCGCCGTCGATCAGCAAGGTGGTACCAGAAATAAAGCCCGCCAATGGGCTGGCAAGAAATGCGCACAGCGCGCCCACATCCTCGGGCTTTCCGATCCGCCCGACGGGATGAATGGCGTTCACCTCTGCGCGTTTGGCTGCCGGGTCGGGGAAGCCGTTGAACCAGGTCTCACCCAACGGGGTCTCAATAAAACCGGGAGCAATCCCCACCGCCCGAATGTGCGGTCCCCACTCAAGGGCAATGGATTGCACCATTGCCGTCAGCCCGGCTTTGGCTACGTTGTACGGAAAGCAGCCGGGCAGAGTGCGGAAGGCATGATTCGATGCGGTGACGATCACCACAGGTCGTTCGGCGTGATCGAGATATGGTTTCGCGCTTTGCACAACACGCCAATGCGCCGCGAGGTTTAACTCAATATTCGCATCCCAATCTTCCTCGCTTGCTCCCAACACCCCTTTGAAAACATTGCTCCCCGCGTTCGAAACCACAATGTCAATGCCGCCCAATTGAGAAGCGCCCCACTCCACAAATTCCCTTGCAGACCGCCCCTCGGCGACATTCACCGAACGATAGAAAGCGCGCCGCCCAAACTTTTCCGCCGCGGATAAAAATCCGGTCGCGCCTGCGCTTTGAGCGGATTCCAACCCACAGCCGGCAACATCGCATCCGGCGGACAGCAGTGCGTCCGCAATGCCTGCGCCGATCCCGCTGCTTACTCCGGTAATGATCGCCCGTTTATGGGTAAGGTCAATGTTGATGGTCATGGAAAGATTATTGGTTAACCGGGGCTCGCTTCTCCCAGCCAGAGCGGAAGAGCGGAAGATAGTTGTTGGGGTTGTAGGGGTGTCTGGCAATTTCTTCGTAGTTCAAGTCCGCGCCCCAGCCGACCCGATCCTCTTCAAGCTCAAGGTGACCATCCTTCACAGTGACCGGGTTGGTCAGGATCACCTTGCTCCAATCATCGTTGAAGTCATCGAAGATCTCGTGAATAAAGAAGTTGGGAGTAGCCGTATTCAAGTGGGCGCAGACCAGCGAGCAAAGCGGTCCCTGCGCGCTGTGCGGTGCGGTCACACCGTTGTGAGCATGCACCATTCCACATACCTGCTTGGACGCGGTAATGCCAAGATATTGCGGTTCCAACTGAATGATGTGAACCGCGTCATGTGCGAGCAATTCAGAGAACTGCTGCGGGCTGTAATAATCCTCGCCGCACGCGATCGGCACCGGGCTGCGCTTTGCAACCTCAACCATCTGTGAAATATATTGCGGCGGCACCGGCGCTTCGAACCAGGTCGGGCGGTATTTCGCCATCGCATCTGCGAACTGCAATGCCGTGTGCGGACTGAAACGATTGTGCGCCTCGATCATGATGTCCACATTGGGACCGACCGCATCACGCACGGCGGCAATGATCTCCAGCGAAAGGGCAAAATCTGCGCGATCGACTGTCCGCCACGCCGCGCCGAACGGATCGAACTTCAAGCCGGTGTATCCACGCGCTACAACGGTCTTCGCCTTATCGTAAAAACTCTGCGGCTCACGCGGACCGCGATACCAGCCATTGGCATAGACACGCAAACGGTCATGGCATTTCCCGCCAAGAAGTTTATACACGGGCTGGTTGGTGACCTTACCCATAATGTCCCAGCAGGCAAACTCAATGCCAGAGAGCGCCGCCCCATGGATCTGCCCGCCATCGGAATACACTTCGCGAAACAACTTCAACGTGTGGTTTTCCACATCGAAGGGATCCTGCCCGATGACGAAACGTTTCAACTCGTGGATCGCAGATTCAACGGTTTTCGCAAACCCGTTGAGGGTGGCTTCACCAATACCGTGAACACCTTCATCTGTTTCCACGCGGGTGAAGACCCAGTTCTTCCACGGGTTACCAACAATATAAGTTTTTACATCGGTGATCTTCACGCAGTCAACTCCATCTCCAACCACCACGCTTTACTTCCACGCGGGGGCAGGGATTCGAACAAATCAAATTGGTTCACTGCATCTGCCAGAGAATCCTGCGCGCCGATACACGGTTCCAGTCCCATGTTGAAGTAAGGAGAGCCGCCATCAGCAGACCAGGTTCCCAAGTTCAACCAGACCGCGATCTGCGGCAGGGATCTCACATCCCAACGCATTTTCAATTCGCCATCTTTTGCACGCATTGCCGCCCATCCCTCCCCATCAGGAAGCGGGTCACTCCACAGTTTGATGGCGCGTTTGGCATCTGTCTGCGGCAGAACGGGAAAGTTCAAGCCTGAAGCCTCAAAGGGATATTGCAATTTTTTCCCGGGCGGCACCAGGTCTTCGGGGAAAAGACTGCCAACGTTGAATTGCGCCGAGGCGGGCAGCAGAAGTTCCATGCCCGGCTCAATGGCGATCAGCGGATGAATGCACCAGACAAAATTCACAGGCTGATCTGAAGTGTTGGTCACTTCATAATCGACCTTGATGACAGATGAATTCGCGGTCAATAAAATGGTTCGGGTAAAGGAGTATGGCAGAACAATTCCGTGCCAGCGGGTGGTGATGGTAACTTCAGCCACCTGCTGATCCACTTCGACTTCGGCGTTCTGCGACCAGAGTTCGCCGTGATCCTGTATCGCCGCACCCTGCCAGGGCGCAGAAGGATACGCACACTCTGCCACGCTGGGAAAGCATTCATCCCATCCGCCGGTATCGGCTTCTTTGACATAGGAACTTCCATGCGGGACTTTCTTGTATTCAAAGCGCGGATGCCGCCATAGCCATTCACGACCTGTTCGCGCATCGCGCAGGCTGCTGACCTTGCCGCCCAACTCGGGCACGAGAGTCAACTCGATCAGTCCAGTGTGAACGTAGATGCCATCGAATCCTTCCACAGGAACATTAGCCACAGAGATCGGACTCACAAGTCCTCCACATATTGATCTGAGAATTGCACCTTGGTAAATTTTTCGGGCATGTGTGTATCGAGCGTGCCATGCTTCGTCCAGCACCATGCGGGCTGGGGCTGCGGAAGACTGCCCGCCACTTCGAGTTTTTCAAAGCGACCAAAGAAGATATTCCACACGTCGCCTTCTTTCGGCGGAAGTGAGCGTTCACCAGCCAGCCATTTCATGCCGCTCCATGGAAAGGCGAGTTCCACCGTCCAGCCTTTGGAGATGACCGAGCGGTCATTGAGTTTGCCATCCACCTGCACAGCAGAACGAACGCCGGGGAGATCCCAATTGGTGAATGTCCAGCGTGCGCCGCGCGGATGCGTTCCACGCCAAAAGTTCCAGCCGCTGCGGTCGTAGTTGCCGCCAAAGGAGAGCGCCTTTTGTGAGATCAGGTCAAACTCCGGCACGTCAAATTTCCCTCCGCGCTGGTAGGCATCCTGCCAGATGAAGAAAACTTCATAAATTGTGTTCAATGCATTGATCTCAAATTCGTAATAACAGTCTCCCCCATCAATGAACACTTCGACATCATTCTCCATGAAGATCAGTGAATCGCGTTCAGTGAGATGAGCTTCAACAAAAGGCTCGTCCACCCAAAAACCGATGTAAAGGTTTTCGTCGTCCCAAAGGGCGGCGGCGCGGGTATCGAAGAATGCGGGGTCACCGGTGACCATATCTACAAAGCGCGGAGACTTTTGCGCCTTGATCCATGCCGGTTCATTCAGGTTTCCATCCACATTCAGGCGTGAACGGGTACGACGACAGATGTAATCAGAAGTTGTCACTTCAGCCACTCCGAAAACTCACTCATGAATTTTTTGATCTGCGCTTGCTCAACTCCATCAAGAACATAAAATGGACTGCGGCAATAATCGCTGGCGATGATGCCGCGTTCTTTCAGGATCACCTTCTCAACCTTGACGATGAGTTCCACGCCCTGCATCCAGTAATTTATATATGGAAGCAGCCTGGCGTGAAGATCGTGAAAGGCGGGTTTATCACTCTCCCACAGCCGCCACAATTCAACATAAATTTCCGTGAACGAACAACCGGGCTGAATTCCCACCGCGCCGCGCGCAAGCACATCTGGCATTTGCACACCCGCGTACCCAACGAGCGATCTCAGCCTTCCGTGGGAACGTTCCACGAGCTGAGAGACATATTTGCCCGGCGGCTGAGTCTCCACTTTAATGAAGTCCGCGTTGGGCAGGGCGTCACGCAATTTTAGAAAAACATCGGGGGATATTCGAACACCGGTCTGCACGGGCGCGTATTGCACAATGACCGGGATCTTAACACTGCCAATGACCCGCTTGAGATGCTCAAGGATGGCATCTTCACCGGGGCTAAGGAAGTATGGAGGAAGCAGCATCAGCCCGTCTGCGCCCTGCGCTTCGGCGGCCTGCGCGCGAACACACGCCACCTCCCAGCTATGGTCGGTGATGGAGATGATGCCCGCAACTGATTCTGATCGGGAGGTTTGCTCGAGCAGCAGCGACTGCATTTTCGCACGATCGCCATCCGCCAATTTATAAAACTCAGTGGCCAACCCAAACAAGGTCAGGGCTGATGCGCCGGTCGTCATCAAGTGGCTGACAAGGGACTGAAAACTGTCTTCGTCTAATGCACCTGAATTCGTAAATGGCGCGGCAACGATCGGGACAATGCCGGCAATGTTCTTTGACATAGAAGTATCAGCCGAAATCCGATTCTTGAATGCGGGTTACCACCCGGTAAAGAACCACAGTCCGCTGCAGGCAAATGGCAGTGAAAAGATCATTCCCATGATGGCTGCCATGATGTGCTGCTCAGTGGCGCCGCCTTCTCTGGGAACGCGGCTGCCCACCCAGCCGCCCACCAGAGCGGCGGGCGAGGCGATTAAGAGCACAATTCCAATAATGACGGGCATGGCCGGGCCGGCGCCATAGTAATGTTGATTTTCCACTATGGCCGGGAAGGCGGTCGGCCAATACAGGCCAACTCCAATAATGGCAACGACAGACACCAGCCATCCGGTCAGGGCGAATGTCATTGGTCGCGGGATCTTCATTTGTATATCCAATCTAAAAACAGAAGGAACTCGTTACACGGGCAGTAAGTCCGAAAGTTTTTCAGGTTCGATCACAGGGTTTTGGGAATAGAGATAGCAGGAAGCCGCCTGATGCACATTGAGTCGGAAGAGAGGTGGGTGCTGTTTGCATTCATCTTTGACGAATGGGCAGCGCGCGGCGAACCGGCAACCAGTGCTCTTTTCAGACAGTTCGGATTCCTTGGCTTTGATCTCGGTCTCACCCCAACGGCGGTTGATATCCGGCCAGGGGATCGAGTCGATCAGCAATTTGGTATAGGGATGCTGGGGTGTTTTGATCACTTTATCCACATCGCCGGCTTCCATCACAGAGCCGCGATACAGCACCACAATGGAATTCGCAATGTGATACGCAGTAGTGAGGTCATGCGTGATGTAAATAATGGAAACGCCGTAATTCTTCTGCAGACCGCGCAGGGTCTCAAGGATGTTGGCACGCAGAGAGGCATCGACCATCGATACGGGTTCGTCCGCTACGAGCAGTTTGGGACGCAGGACCAAAGCGCGAGCGACATTGATACGCTGTCTTTGTCCACCCGATAGCTGGTGCGGGAACCGTCCCAGCACATCACCGGGACGAAGCCCCACGGCGGTGAGGGCTTCCACCATTTTGTCCATCGCATCACTCTTGGACTTCGCCAACTTAAAACGCGCGATGGGTACAGTGAGCAAATGATCAACCGTGTAGAAGGGATTGAATACCGCGAATGGATCCTGGAAGACCGCCTGAACTTCCCTGCGGAAGGTCATTTGTTCTTCGCCGCGCAGGGAGTGAATATCCTTGCCTTTGTAAAGGATCTGCCCGGAAGTGGGGTTAATGAAACCCAACAGAAGCATCGCAAGCGTGGTCTTGCCGCTGCCGCTCTCACCAGCCACTGTCATAATGGTCGGCTGATCGGTTTCCAATTTGAGTGAGACGTTATTCAAAGCAGTTGTCGAAACACGCGAAAGCAATCCCCTTGAATAAGTCTTCGTGACGTTTTTGAGTTCCAATAATTCAGACATGGGTTAAGCCTTCTCTGAGTAAAGGTGGCATTCGAGAATTCGTTCGCCAGGGAGGGTGGAGATCTTAGGACGCTGGGTCTTGCATATATCCATCACTTGCGAGCAACGGGGATGGAAAGCGCATCCACCAGGGAGGGACAAAAGCGCGGGAGCCATACCGGGGATGCCGTTGAACACACCCTTGTTCTCAAGATTTGGCAGGCTGCGGATCAACGCCTGTGCGTATGGATGCTTGGGATCTGTGAACATGTCGCGCACGCCGCTCAACTCCATCAACCGACCGGTGTACATCACCGCGACCTTATCGACAAATTGAGCCATCAAGCCCATGTCATGTCCGATCAAGATCACAGCCGCGCCGATCTGTTTTTGAACGCGGTCAATGGTTTCCATCACCTGACGCTGGGTCACAACGTCAAGAGCGCTGGTGGGTTCATCAGCGATGATGACCTTCGGGCTCAACAAAATACTGATCGCGATGCAGGCGCGTTGTTTCATGCCGCCGCTCAATTCATGAGCGTACATCTTGAAGACGTTGCTGTTGAGGTCCACAGACTCAAGTGCCAGCTTGCAGCGCTTCTCAAGCTCAGCCTTGCTTGAATTATCTCCATGTGCCTTGACCGCATCGATCATTTGAGCGCCAATGCGAGTGACAGGGTTAAGAGAGTTCATCGCGCCTTGCGGAATGTAAGCGATCTTGCTTAAGCGCGCCTTGAGCATATTCTGATCGGAGAGACTCATTAGGTCTGTGCCATCAACAATGACCTGACCGCCTTCGATCCTTCCGGGGGGCTTGATCATGCGCATCATAGCCAGGGCCATCGTGCTCTTCCCTGAACCAGATTCGCCCACCAACCCCAACTTTTCACCAGCTTTGAGAGTCAGGTACACTCCATCCAACGCGCGAGCGCGGCCGGCATCTGTATAATAGCTGACTTGCAAATTATTTACCTGCAGAACGGTTTGTGCAGATTCGGTCATGGGATGATCGTCTCCATTGGGCTTGGATTATTCCGTCTTACGAACACGGGGATTTGCAAGTTCATCCATGCCCATGTTGATAAGGGCAAGCGAACCAAGGATCAAAACCAACGCAACAGCGGGAGCCATCGGCCACCACCACCAGTTATTGAAGAATGCGCTCTGCGCCTGCGCCGCCCAGATAATATTTCCGAGCAGAGGTTCGCGCAGTGGTCCAAGACCGAGCACAGCCAGGTAGAACGACGCGAAGACCGCATAAAAAACCTGGTTCACGAAGGAGGCGGCAATGAAAGGCAGAAGGTTGGGGAGGATCTCACTGAAGATGATCCCCAAGTCGCCCATGCCAGATAATTTGGCGACTGAAACGAACTGGCGCTCCTTCATCGTCAACACCTGCGATCGGATGACCAGGGTCGGTCCCATCCACGCGAGCAAGACGACGACGAATGCCATTGTATAGATCGTCACATCCCGTTTATCCAACGAGCCGGCAATGATCACTTGTATCAAAAAGGCCGGTATTGGCGTAAGGATCTGACAGATCCCCTTGATGATCATGTCCAACCAGCCTCCAAAGTAGGCGGAAATAAAACCAAGGATGACACCCACCAGGGTTCCCAACGCGCCCGCAAGCAGACCGATGATGGCGGTTTGTTTCAAACCAACCACCATGGCAACATACAGGTCGCGCCCAAAGAAATCCGTTCCAAACGGAAATTCCATGCTCGGGGGTTGTTTATTTTTTACGGTGATCGGGTATGCATTTTTCAGGTTGGCAGTGGCCATTCCATGCAAGGTAAAAGCGACAAGCAGCAACAGAATGATCACGCCGATCGCGAGGCTCTTATTACGGCGCAAATAGCGCAGCAATAAGGTCATGCGACTGGGTTGTTGAACTTCAGGTTGAGACAGAGTAACGGTGGTCATTTATTAATGCTCCTTACTCGTTGCGAATGCGCGGATCTAAAATGGGATACAGGAACTCCATGAGAACCATCAGTGAAGCTACTGCAATGGTAACGAACAAAACAACGCCGTAAATGACCAGGAAGTCGTTCGAACGGATCGCGGCATCCAAAACACGGCCAAGTCCGGGTAAACCAAATTGCGATTCGATCACAATGGCGGATGTCACAACGCCGCCCAAAGCCAAGGCCAGCCCTGTCACCTGCGGCAGGAGTGCATTGCGGAGGTAGTAATCTTTGAAGATCGTATATCCGCCCAGCCCTTTGTGTTCGGCAAAATTCACGTAATCTTCACCCTGAATAGTGATGCCCATGCCGCGCATGCTCAAAGTCCAGCCGCCCACGGAACCGAAGAGGAGCGCCAAGGCTGGCAGGATCTGGTGATGAGCCACATCCCAAATGAAAGCTGGGTCAGACCAATCAGGAATGACACCCGTTGAATACGCGCCCCCCAAGGGTGCCAGTTTTAATTTAAAGCCAATGAAAAATAATAGCAAAACTCCCATGACCACCGGTGGTATCCCTTGCAACAGGATGAATGGCGTCGCAAGAGTACGTACCCACTGAGGCGAGCGCGGCCATGCGGCGATCGCTCCCAACAGGTTACCGATCACAAATGAAAGTATCGTGGTCACCAAAAGCAGGACGATCGTCCATGGCAGAGACTCCATGATCAATTCCATGACCGTCTTGGGATACTTGTTGAAAGAAACGCCCAGGTCAAAACGAGCAACGCTTGAGATGTAATCCCAATACTGCTCCATCAAAGGCTTATCCAGCCCAAATTTTGTGTTGTAGGCGTCAATCATCTTTTCCATGTCCGCAGGTGAAAAGCCGCCCATACGGGCTAATTCTGCAAAACGTTCGCGGACCGGATTCTTATCAGAAAGCCGCGGGATAAAGAAGGTGATAGTAGAGGCAGCCCAAACCACCATTATTAAGAAGAGCAGGCGGCGAATGACAAGCTTAATCATGACGCTTCTCCTTGAGTTCGGATGATTGATAGTAACACCAGCAAATAAAAATCGTTTTATTTTTAAGTTGCAGGGACGTTATTGGTGCAAACGTCCCTGCAAACATTTGGAACGAAAACCATTACATGGCGCGCATACGCACGCCATGTAATGTGAACTGAAGATTATTTGGCTTTTTCGAGGCCGGTGATGACCAGAAGACCGGTCTGCGCCCAGAAAGCGCCGTTGGTGCCCATGGCCAGGTTATCAGCGGTCGGCCAGTTGGTCCAGTAGGTCTGGTTGTAAGGAATGCGGTGCAGCCATTGGATGATCGGAACATCGATCTGGTCGCGCCAGTAGATGCCCAAGGCCTGCGCGGCAAGTTCCTGGAAGCGAGGATCATCGCTGCTGAGAGGAGCCATCTCATCAAGGAGAGCATCGTATTCAGGATTGACGTAGCGGGAGAAGCGGTTGTTACCAGCGGTCGTACCCACAGCGCTGCTGAATTTGCTGTGATACAGTTCGAGCGCGGCATACGGATCCTTCAAGCTGGCGCCGTGACCGAACATGTAAAGACCGGGCTTGCCGTCTGCCATGTTGTTGTAGGCGTCAGAACCGAAGTTGATATCGGCATCGAAGCCAGCGGTGCGGAGCATTTCAACAAGCACGGTGACGATGTCAGCGTGAATGCCTTCAAAGCCGTTGATCACTGCAGGAACGGTCGCGCCATCCTTTTCCCAAAGTCCATCACCATTGAGGGTGAAGCCGGCTTCGGTCATGAGGGCAGCGGATTCTTCGAGGTCGAACTTGCGGGGCTGGTACTGTTCTTCCAAAGCCTTAACTTCCGGGCTGTCTACGAACTTCTGCAAGCCGGGGTAAAGCGGGAAGGGGTAGATGGTGGTGACTTTCGCACCTTCATAGAGCAGTTCATCGATCTGGTCGCGGTTCACAGCAAGGCTGATGGCGCGGCGAACACGAACATCGCTGAACGGTTCGATCTGGGTGTTCATCCACAAAGAGTTTGGCCACCAGTCAAGATAACCGTAAGGTGACTCACTGCCGGTGTGGGTAGTGATCTTGTCGTTGGAGTCAAGGATCTGCTTGGCAACGCTGGAGCGAACATCGAGGATGGCGTCAAATTCGTTGTTGACGAGGCGCTGGATCACGATGTCCATGTTCTGACCAACCTGACCGCCGATGTTAACCATGACGATGCGCTTGACCTGGGGCATGGCAATGCGGCCAGCCTTAACAGCCCACCAATCTTCACGGAGATCGTAGATCTTCTGGTTGGCGTCCCATTGAACGAGGTTGTAAGGTCCGGAGTGAACCATGTCCAAACCGCCGGCGAAGGCGTTGACATCAGCTTCATTCTCGAGAACATGAGCGGGGACGATCGGAATACCAGTGTCGAACTTCAGCATCAACACTTCAAAAGCGAAGCGGGGAGCGGGGATCTTGAAGGTCACGACCACGGTCGCATCATCAGGAGTCGCTACGCTGTCGACGAACTGAACGAAGGAAGCATGATAGGGCAGTTTTTCATTGTTCAACTGTCCTTCAAATGTGAAGGCAACGTCCTTGGATGTTACAGGGGTGCCGTCACTCCAGGCTGCATCCTTATTGAGTTTGATGGTCAACTCAGTAAAGTCATCCTTGGTGTAATCCATGCTGTCGGCAAGCCAGGGAAGGGGCTCGTCAGCAAAGATGGAGAAGTACATGAGGGGTTCCCACATGAAGACATTGCCTTCCTGATGGGTATAGCCGGGAACAGCCCAGGGATTGGTTACGCCGATGGGCGAAGAAATGGACCAGCCCAACACGACGGTATCTTCACGAGCAACTTCGGGGAGGTTTGATGCGGGTGCTTCAGTAGCTGCGGGTGCTTCAGCGGGGGCTTCGGTTGCCGCAGGCGCTTCGGGAGCCGAAGGAGCTTCTGTAGCTTTTCCACCGCACGCGCCCAGCATGAGCGCGACCAACACCAGCAAACTTAACAACTTGAACTTATTCATATGATTTGATCTCCTCTTACGTATTGTTTTAGATTCGTATCTTACACATACTCAGATCAAGAGATAGGATGAGTCACTAAGTGTCGGTCACCTCCTTTTTCAGGATGTTGCATTTTTTAGTGGTAACGACTAAAATTATAGGCGAATGATGATTTTATGTCAATTGTAAGTACCTTGTAAATTCTACATACTTAAAGAGATAGGATGAGTTTATCCTTAAAAAGTCGATTTTAGTTCGCTCAAATCACCAATTTTGGAGCCGACATGGACGAGATATTAAATAGATTGCTTCGTGAAGAAGACGAGCTTCAATTTACAAAGTTCGATGAAGATGCCGCTTGGAAACTTGGCGGCATGCTCGTTGAGCGCGCGATCGCCAAACAACTCCCCGTCACCATAGACATCACTCGCGGCGAACAGCAGATCTTTCACGCAAGCCGGCCAGGCACTTCTGCAGATAATGATGAATGGGTCAAGCGAAAGGTCCGTCTGGTCAATCGGTTCGGACACAGTTCATTTTACATGGGTCAGCTTCTAAAAAGCAAGGGGAAAAAATTGGAAGAAGCCTATCTCGTTTCTGAAAGCCTTTACGCTGCTCACGGCGGCTGCTTTCCGATCATCATCAAAAAGACCGGCATGATTGGGACAATCACTGTTTCCGGGCTTCCACAAGAAGAAGATCACAAGCTGGTCGTTGAAACAATCAGGGAGTTTTTGCAAAATGAAAAATGATACTGCGCTCAACCCGGTCATTGATTTGATGGGAAGAAGGCTTCGACTTGCGGTCATTGGCGGCGGACCTGGATCATTCATCGGCGCGATGCACAGACAGGCGGCTCGTCTGGATGATCGCTACGAATTGGTCACCGGCATTCTTTCCTCTGATCCCGCGCGATCAAAAAAGGCAGGGCTTGAGATTGGCATTCATCCCGACCGGATCTACAACAGCGTGGACGAAATGCTCAGAGCAGAGGCCGCGCGGCAAGACGGAGCAGACGTGGTTGCCATCATGACTCCCAATGACAGTCACTATGAATACGCGGTTGCAGCATTGGAGCAAGGCTTCGATGTGATCTGCGACAAGCCAATGACCAACACACTGCAAGAAGCCGAGTCTCTTCATAAAAAAGTTCAAGAGACCGGGCTGGTCTTTTGCCTCACCCACAACTATACCGGTTACCCCATGGTGCGTCAGGCAAAGGCAATGGTCGAAGATGGTCAGCTCGGAATCGTGCGCCTGATTCAAGTTGAATATGTGCAAGGCGGCAAGGCGGATGAGAGCAAGGTCATCCCTGCAGACGCGATTCCCTGGCGATACGATCCGGTTCGCGGCGGTCCTTCACTGGTCATGGGCGATATCGGCACGCACGCGCACAACCTCACCCGCTTCATCACCGGCATGGAAGTTGCGGAGGTTTCCGCCGAAGCAGGGACCATCGTGCCGGGACGTATGATCCACGACTTCGCCGGCGCTCTGCTTCGATTTGAGAATGGTGCGCGTGGAAGTTTCTGGGTGACTCAAGCCGCAGCCGGTGTGGAGAATTGCCTTCGCATCCGTGTGAGCGGAACAAAAGGCAGCCTTGAGTGGATGCAGGAAATACCGCAATCACTGACTTTCAAACCGCTTCACGGTCCGGCGCAGACACGAACGCCCAACGGACCGGGCACTCTTCCTTTCGCGGCGCGGTCCAGCAGAATCGTGGCTGGGCATCCCGAAGGATTCCATGAAGGCTTCGCCAATATTTACTCCGACGCCGCCGAAGCGATCGCAGCTCGCAGGTCTGGCAAAGATGCGAATCCCCTGGCGTTGCAATTCCCCAATTCGTGGGACGGATTGATGGGCGTACGTTTTGTAAACAGCGTAATCGAGTCAAGTAACTCAAACGGCAAATGGGTCAAGTGCTGATCGTTCGGTAATGCAAGTATTGGTACTTGAAATGGAGAGCGTATGATTGAGACTGATCCGAAACATGCTTCTATTCAAAAAATAAAAAAGATCCCCATGAACGGGAATCTGGTTTATGAAAATATTTTTGAAGACTTGCAGCAACGCATCCGGCAAGGCGACTGGCTGCCCGGAGACCGCCTGCCAAGCATTGCCCAGCTGGCAAAAGAGTTTGAGGTGGGAGCGGGATCCATTCGCGAGGCGCTGCGATCCCTTCAATCGATCGGTTTGGTCAAGATCGAACATGGCAGCGGAGTGTATGTCACAGGCGCGCGTCCCGCAACAGAAATATCCAGTCACTTTCAAAACGTTGGCGACGGGCTGCTCCTTGCGCTTGCGGAAACCCGCCGCATACTGGAGCCGGAGCTGGCCTCTCTTGCGGCTGAACGCGGCACAGACGAAGAACTGGCTGTGATCGAGGGTCTCGCGCGCCAAATGGAGGAAGAAGATCGAAAAGGACATGGCTTCGCCGAGCTCGATGTTCAATTTCATCGTCAGATCGCACAAGCCGCCCGCAACCCGATCCTTTTTCAGACCATGGAAGGCGTTAGCGACTTGTTTCTGGAAAGCCGCCGCGCCATTCTTCTGGACCCGAATGCATTATTGCGAGCCCTACGTTATCACCTGCTGATCGCTGAAGCGCTGAAACTGAGGAACCCGCAGCAAGCAAGGCTCCTGATGCAGGGACACATGAACTCCATGTTGGACGAAGTCCTTGCTTCTGAAGCCCAAAAAAAAACAAAGGAAAATAAGTTATGAGGATTGCAGTAACAGGCGGCAATGGAGACATGGGCCGCAATTTGATTCCGTATCTGCTGGAACAGGGACACACCATCGTCAGCATTGACCGCGCCCTCCCGGGCACGCATACCGAAGGCGTGAATCCCATTCAGGCAGATGTCCGTGACTTTGGGCAGCTGGTCGCCAGCATACGTGAGTGCGATGCGCTGGTGCATCTCGCTGCCATTCGCGCGCCGGTCAATCACCCCGACCCGGTTGTGTACGCCGACAATACCATCAGCAGTTACAACGCCTTGAGTGCAGCCTCCGCGCTGGGCATCAAGCGCGTGTGCATGGCATCATCCATCAACGCCATTGGCGGAGCCTTCAGCCGTTCAGCCAGATACGACTATCTCCCTGTGGATGAAAAACACCCCACCTACGCCGAAGACCCGTACAGTCTTTCGAAATGGGTGCTGGAACAACAAGGGGATGCGTTCGCCCGCCGCTACGAATGGATGACGATCGCCAGCCTGCGCCTGCACTGGCTATTGCACGAGAGGTCTGTCGCGCTTCATCATACGGCGACGATGGGTACGATCGCGAAGAATCATCTCTGGGCTTACACATTGCTCAGTGAAGCCAGCCGCGCCATTCTGCTCTCGCTCACCGCAGACTTTTCAGGACATGAGGTTTTTTACATTACCGCGCCCGTCTCTGCCGCCGCACAGACTTCCATGGAGTTGGCAAAAGAGTTTTACCCGCAGGCTGAGATCCGCGGAGATTTTTCAGATCACACAAGCTTCTTTACTTGCGCCAAAGCAGAGCGTCTGCTTGGCTGGAAACATCAGGAGAATTAATAAATGCGCATCACAGACATCAAACCCCTGCCCGTTTGGGTGGGAAGCCGCAATCAGCTCGTCGTCAAAGTCGAAACCGACGAAGGTATCTATGGTCTCGGCGAATCAGGATTGAGCGGACGTGAGTTGGCCGTTATCGGCGCCCTCAAGCACTTCCGTGAATTTCTGATCGGGCAAGACCCAATGCAGATCGGTCGCATCTGGCAGGAGTTGTATCGCAGCCAATATTTCGAAGGCGGGCGCGTGCTGCTTGCCGCGCAAAGCGCGATCGACATTGCTCTGTACGACATCGCAGGCAAGGCTCTCAATGTGCCGGTCTATCAATTGCTGGGCGGCAAACACAGAGAGGTGATCCCCTGCTTCGCAACCGCGACCGGCGCCGGCGAGGCGTTGATCGATGATGTCAAATTGCTGATGAAGCATGGGTGGAACGTCATCCGCACGGGACCAATGATGCCCGACCGCAAAGGCGGGTTCACAGGCGATTCAGATATTTTTGAGCCGCGCGAGAGCATTCCCATGACCGCAAAGTGGCTGACCAAGGTGCGCGAAGAATGTGGAAGCGACATCGTGTTGGGCATTGACTATCATCACCGCCTGAGCACCGCAGAGACTGCCTCCTTCTGCCAGCGGATGCCCAAGGGAACACTTGATTTCATCGAAGAGCCGATCCGTGACGAATCACCGGAAGCCTACGAAGCCCTTCGCAAGATGACCGACGTGCCTTTTGCCGTTGGAGAAGAGTTCGCCAGCAAGTGGCAATTCCTGCCATTCATCGAAAGGCACCTGACCGACTTTGCCCGCGTGGACATCTGCAATGTCGGCGGCTTCACCGAAGCCATGAAGGTTGCCGGCTGGGCTGAAGCGCATTACATTGACCTGATGCCGCACAACCCGCTCGGACCGGTCTGCACGGCGGCTACGATCCATCTTGCCGCTGCAGTTCCCAACTTTGCCTGGCTCGAAGTGCGCGTGACCCAAACTGAGAACCTGTATTACGGGCAAGCCGGTATCAACGACGCAGAAGCGCTCTTCCCAGTTCAACCCCTGCTCAGTGGAACATCCTTCCCGGTGCCCACCGCGCCCGGTCTTGGCATTGAGATCGATATGGAGCGGGCTGAAGCACAAACATGGAAATTCTGGGAAGCCCCCCACTGGAAACGCCGCGATGGTTCCGTAACAAACTGGTAGATCAACCTTCCGTCTTTCGTCTGACTCATTTTAGAAAAAGGGAAACCTCATGACCCGATCATTTTTCTTTGCAGCAGGGTATGCCAACGCAGATCAGCCCGGCATCCAGGCATTCACCTTTGATGATGCCAGCGGAAATATGTCCGCGCACGGATCGTTCACCGGCATCAATGCGCCATCGTTCCTGCTCGCTCACCCGAACAAACGCTGGCTGTACGCGGTCAGTGAACTGGGCAAAGCGAGTCATGGCGCGTCGGGCGAAGTCTGGGCGTTTCGCTTCGAGCTCGAACCCTTCAACATTCAACCCTTGAACCGCCGAACCTCCAACGGAGATTGGCCTTGTCACTTGCAATTGGATGCAACAGGCAAGTGGCTTTTCACCGCCAACTACGGATCGGGCAACGCGGCTGTCTATCCAATTCATGAGGATGGGTCGCTCGGTGAGATGACAGACTTCGTGCAGCACGCAGGCAAAGGACCCAACGAAGCCCGGCAGGAAGCTGCACATGCCCACTCTTGCACCGTCACTCCAGATAATCGATTCCTCATCGTCGCTGATCTGGGAATCGACCAACTGGTGATGTATCAATTCGACTCCACGACCGGCAAGCTCAAACTTCACGAGTCGGTCAAGACCAAGCCCGGAGCGGGTCCACGCCATTTGACCTTTCATTCGAACAGCAAATGGATGTACGCCGCCAACGAACTCGACAACACGGTCACCTTGTATGATTACGACCCTGCAAAAGGTTCATTGACCGCGCGGCAAAGCCTCCCCACCCTGCCCGCGAATTCACCCGAGAGCACCGTGGCAGATATTCATCTTTCGGCAGACAACAAACGTCTGTATGTTTCCAACCGTGGACATGACAGCATCGCCGTTTATGATGTGCTTGCAGACGGAAGCTTGAAACTCGTGACGATCCGCCCCAGCGGCGGAGAGATCCCCCGCAACTTTGCGATTGCGCCCG
>JAGNWT010000113.1 GCA_017985935.1 Anaerolineales bacterium
ACGCCCAGCGGGCGCGGGGATATGAGTTGGATAAGATCAGCGGCGGCATTATTCAGCAGGTTCGCAAACTGGGACCGATCTTCGTGCCGGTCACCATCCATGCGATCATTGGCAGCGAAGATATTATCGACGCGATGGATCTGCGAGCCTTCGGTGTGGGTCCGCGTACCTGGCTGGATGTGTTGACATATACTACAAGAGACCGGTTTCTTATCGCGGCGGGTGTGGTGCTTCTGGTTGCTTCCATTGGAATTAGTGCCATGGGATTTGGCGCCTTCTGGGTGCCGGATGCTCTGGTCCGTTTGTTCTCGTAACCGTCAGGATATTCGAATCAAAAAACCGCCGAACCAACGGCGGTTTTTTTTGTTGATCAATGTCTTGGGTATTTTTCACCCGCCACCACTGGGAAATCAAGGTGGTTTTGTTCGGGAGCGAAAACGCAGGTTGCAAAGTTGGTGAAGGCGCAGGGTGGACAATACGCCTTGTTGAAGTCAATGAAGAGCTGACCGTCGGCTTCCTGGTCTGCCACAAGATACCGTCCGGTGGGGTAGGTCTCATCTTTTGCAGTAGTGTCCCAGAAGCGAACAAAGAAAGTGCCGTCATCTTCCTTGTTGATGTCGAGCTTGTATTGGTTCCCCTTGAACTCGAAAGTGAGAAATCCTTCCACGGGGAATTCAGATTTTTCGCCGGTCAGGTCTGGGAAGAAGGCCATCTTCGGGCGGTCGTAGGCGGTGTAGGTGGCAGGGACGCGATAATCTTCGTCGATGTCGAACCAGGTGCGGGCGGGGAATGACCGCCTTTCTTCGCGTTGGTTGTCCCACATTCGGACGCCGATCCGGTTGCCGCGTTGGATCACGACCAATTGGACATCGTCGAGCGTTATGAAACTTGGGGTTTCAGAAATATCAGGCTGAAGGATGGCAAAGTCCACAGGCTTTTGGTTGACTTGAGCTTTTTGCCCGGTATTGGTGCGAAGGGAGACCGACTTTCCGTTGTATTCCAAGTAGCCAATATTCGCAGGAAGCCGCTCGGGCAATTGCACTTCGCATTTGGGGTCTGAGCCCAGATAGTTCTTGCCCAGTTTTAGCCAGAACAGCCCGGTGAGCGCAAGCCAGCCATTTTCTTTGCGGATGCTTTCATCGCGTTCGGCACGCCATTCTTCGATGGTTTGTCGGTAGGTTGTGTTTGCCATGCCCGCGATTATACCTGTTGTAACTTGGGTTTGGAAGTTAAGTAAAAAAGGAGCCCCATTCGCTATTTCAAATGGGGCTGCTTTTTATGTTATTGTTACTTATCCGGTGACTGCTTTTACCTGAAGAACGTAAATGAGTACACCCGCGATGAGCGTAAGTAATCCGAAGAACGAGAAGAATAGACGCATATTGCTTTCGGCGTGGAGCAGGGATGCCCAGGCAGAGAAGGCGAGTCCGAGCGCCATGATGAGCATGACGAGCTGGAGTTGGTCGCCGCGTTCATCCCATTGACCGCCAAGCTCGAAGTTGGCATCCGACTCATCCCAAAAGGCGATGGCATCGGCGTACATGTCGTCGTAGTACTGCTCGTCCCAAACCGTTTCGGGGTCACGCTCTACCGCAGCAGCGAGTTGCTCCGAGAAACTTCCCTGATAATAATCAGCGATCTCGGGGCGTTCATCCACGTTGAGGTACCAGTTATCGAAGTAGTTGTAGTCCTGGGTAATATCCTGATTGGCGCGCAGGTATTCGGCGTTGCCGTCATTCAGGTTTTGCATTCCCAGGATTTCATACTTGTTCTGTTCTGAGTCGGCCATGGCGCCCTGATAGCTCGATACGGCGGTAAACACGCTCAAAAGAGCGATCATGGTACCGAGGAAGACCTCGTTACCAAGGAAACCAAATAATTTCTTCATTCTAATTCACCTCATGGTTTGATTTCAGTCATTTGACTGTTGGTGTATTATAAAGAGGAACTTGCAATTATGCATTTTCATTTTTGTTATAAAATCATGGCAGTTTTTGTCTGTAAGATACATCATTTCCGTCCGTGACGGACGAACTCAAGGAGAAGAAGATGGGACTAAAACCCGACCACTGGATCCGCAAGATGGCGCACGAACACAAGATGATCGAACCCTTTGTCGAAAATCAGGTACGGGAAGGGGTGATCTCGTACGGTGTATCTTCGTACGGCTATGATGTGCGGGTAGCGAATGAGTTTAAGATATTTACAAATGTATTCTCCGCCACGGTGGACCCGAAACATTTCGATACAAAATCCATGGTGGATTATGTGGGTGATGTGTGTATCGTCCCGCCCAATTCATTCGCGCTGGCAAGGACCGTGGAATATTTCCGCATTCCACGCAAGGTGCTCACGGTTTGTCTCGGAAAGTCCACGTACGCCCGCTGCGGGATCATCGTCAATGTGACTCCGTTCGAGCCGGAGTGGGAGGGATTTGTGACCCTCGAAATTTCCAACACTACACCATTGCCTGCCAAGATCTACGCCAATGAGGGGTTGGCTCAGGTATTGTTCTTTGAAGCGGACGAGGAATGCACGGTTTCCTACGCTGATAAGAAGGGCAAGTATCAAGGTCAGCAATCCATTGTGCTGCCCAAGCTGTAATGTGAACGGGACGGTTTGAAATTGCCAGTTATGTATAGCCAGTTGAAATTATTTTTTACAGGTATTGGAGCTTCTTAATGACACAGCCTATCGATATTCAGCTTATCCAATCACAGATCGCAGATATGGAAAGGATGTTGGTGCGTGTGATGGATGACCTGGCCAAGTTTAATGACGGACGGGCTTCAAGTGTCGTTCAAGACGTCACGCGTATTTCCGGCTCAATGTCCACCCTTCATCGCGGTTTGATGAATTATTTAGATAAACATCAGAAACAGGTGGTGGCGTTCGTGGGGGTTGGGAGCGCGATCAATTCTTCTCTGGGGCTGAAGCAGGTGCTCGAGGAGGTGATGGACACCTTGATCGGGTTGATGAACGCCGAGCGCGGATTTCTCATGCTCCGCGAACCGGATGGACGCATGAATGTCCGAATTGCCCGGGGCATGGCTCAAGTGGACTTGAACGAAGATGCCTTTGCCATCAGTAAAACGGTCATTAATCGGGTGCTGGAGACCGGCGAAGCGGTCTTGACCACCAACGCCCAGTCTGATCCCCGATTTAATGATCAGGTCAGCATCGCGGCATTTCGTCTTTTATCCGTGTTATGTGTTCCGCTCAAGATAAAAGATCGATTGATCGGCGTGATCTATGTGGACAACCGCCTTCACAGTGGAATTTTTCGTGACGAAGATCGGGGATTGATCTCCGCGTTTGCCAATCAAGCTGCGGTCGCCATTGATAATGCCCGTCTGTTCGATGATCTGCAGGCAAGCAACGCGGAATTACAGATCGCGTATGAAGCCACGCTTGAGGGCTGGGTGCGCGCCTTGGACCTTCGAGATAAGGAAACTGAGGGACACACGAAAAGGGTGATGAGTCTCACAGACCGCCTCGCTAAAAAACTTGGCGTGGAAGGTGAAGCCCTGATCCATATTTCAAGAGGGGCTTTGCTGCATGATATTGGAAAGATGGCAATTCCAGATGGGATCTTGCTTAAGCCGGGCGCGCTGACGCCCGAGGAGCGCGGGTTTATCCAACAGCATCCCATTTATGCCTTTGAGATGTTGAAGCCGATCAAGTTTTTGCATCGCGCGCTTGAGATCCCTTATTGTCACCACGAAAAATGGGATGGCACCGGCTACCCGCGCGGATTGAAGGGAGAGGAGATTCCCTTCTCAGCAAGGATTTTTGCAGTTGTGGATGTGTGGGACGCCTTGATATTTGACCGCCCGTATCGCAAAGGGCTTCCGCCTGATGAAGTCGCGAAGAGCATTCGCGAACTCTCGGGCTCTCACTTTGACCCGCTGGTGGTGGATGCCTTCCTCGGGTTGGATGAGATTTCCATCTTTGTGTAGAAGTGGAATCCCTGTTTATCCCAGAGCGGGTCTTTTGATCCACGAAACGATATCTTGAATTATCTTGCCATGCAGGCGAATGGCAATGATGAACATAAGAATTCCCACGACCAACAGGTAAATGGGAGATACGATCCATCCTGAAATGATCCCGGCAATAAGCACATAAGCGTGGGTCAAAAAAGGCACCCAAAAGGCGATCGGATCCACAGGGCGTTGGGAAAGGGCAGGGCGTTTGAAAATGATGATCGCAAGCGCCGATGCAATGGTGATTCCGATCACGCCCGAACGGATGTTATCAGGCACAACAAAAACGACGAAGGCGTTTGTCCCTAGGACACCAAGCAGTCCAACGATATAGGCTGAGATGGGGGCGAGCCAGGTTCGGGCGAGTCCTTCGCGTTGAGAGAAAATGCGATACCCGATCGAGAAGGAAAAGACCACCCAAAACCACGCCCAGAAGTTTGCAAATGGAACGCCGAAATATTGAGCCTCAAGCCCCATTCCCCAATCCCAAAATCCAAAGCGAATGGCGATCGCATCCAGTGCCAGATCAATATTTAGCGCGAGCAAACCATCAAGGATGGGGCGCAGCCAATAAGGCAGGCTGCTTGCGTCTGAAAATTCCATTGCGCTGTAGATGATGCAGCTCCAGGCAACGCCTATGCAAAGGGGAACATCCAGAACCATCAATAAGAACTGTCCATATTCGTATGCGTGTAGTTGACGAATGGTTGCCAGTTCAAGTGAAACGCCAAACAGGATCCCCAAAAATAGTTTAAGCAAGTTCCCTGTCCCGGCCTTGAACGCGTGGCGAAGACAGAGAACAAATTGAATATAGATCACAACTTCAAAGGCGATGAAGTAAATGTTCGGCATGGATTCTCCGTGCGGTAACCTGTAGAGTTATACCCCGAGCCAATCGCCTGCTAATTTAGCCAACCCGCCTGAAGGTCCCTGCCGAGCAGTGCATTGGGGCAGAGACTCAAGGAATAACTTCCCATATTGTTTGGTGAGCACTCTCTTGTCCAGAATGGCAACAACACCCCGGTCTGATGCGGTGCGGATCAAGCGACCAAATCCCTGGCGGAATTTCAAAATGGATTCGGGGAGATAATATTCGTTGAAGGAATCCTCGTACAGTTCGGAGCGAGCGGCAATGATCGGGTCGCTTGGGACGTCAAATGGCAGTTTGGTGATCACGACCACAGAGAGTGCGCTGCCGGGAACATCCACGCCTTCCCAGAAAGAACGAGTGCCGAGCAGCACTGCTCGCTCAGCGGATTTAAAGGATTCGAGCAGCGCGTTCGGTGAAGCACCTTCTCCCTGCTCGAAAACGAAGATATCTTCACGTGCCAGCGGACCTGTGATGGCTTGAGCGGTCTTTTTCAACGCTGCGTAGGAAGTGAACAACACCAGCATTCGCCCGCCTGTGGCTTTTGCGGTCGAGACGATGGTGCGTTCGAGCATTTGTTGATAGCCGTTGATGTTAGGCTCGGGAATATCGTTCGCAACATAGAGCAGCGCGCTCGATTCATAATCGAAGGGTGAGCCCAGTGCCAGTGTGTCCACTTCTTCAGCGGAGAGGGTGTTGCGGACGTAACGAAATTCGCCGTGCGTGGTCAATGTGGCGGAAGCCATGATCACACATGCTTTTTGCATCCAAAGATGTTTTTGAATGAGCGGGCCGGCCTTCAGCGGGGCGGCATTGAGAGACAGACGCTCTCCACGCGGATTGACCTCGACCCAGTAGATCAGCTCATTGGACGGTTTGTGCATCATGCCGGAAGCCGCGGCTTCCGCTTCTCCGAGCCGGCGCATGAGAGTGCCCAGTTCGCCCATAAGGTCTTGCACATTCTCGTGCCCGTCTGCATAGATCTCTCCGAGCGCTTTGTATATCTCATCGAGAGTTTTTAGCAGGAGCGCGATGGTCTCGCCGACCTGCGCCCACATGCCTTCGGCATCGTCCCAGCCATGCAGGGTACGAGCCGCGGGTGTGATCCGCATTTGCCATGAGTAATTCGTTTGGGGTTGACCTTCCCTTTGAATGGCGATGAAGTCATTGAGAAAATCGAAGAACAACTTTGCCATTTGTTCGATGCGGAAGGATTGGTCTGTGGCTCGTTTTGCCCTTTGTTGAAGCAATCCAAAATCTGAAGGGCGGAGCGTGTTTTGGGTTTCGGTCAGCATGCGCCCGAGGAAGCCCGAAGAAGAGCCGCCCAATTCTTTCATCATGCGCTCAAGGTCGTTCTGCGTCATGCGGAACGATAAGGCATTGGTGACCGCCGACTCCATGTGATGAGCTTCGTCCACGATCAGGTAATCATATTCCGGCAGGACTTTGCTGCCCGTGGAAACATCTGAAAGCAGCAGCGCGTGATTCACGATCAGGATGTGCGAACTTTGCGCGGCTTGTTTTGCGCGGTGGAAGGGGCAAATGCCGCCCATGCGACCGAGGCAGGTTTCGGTGCCGCAATTATCATCTTCGGCAGAGAGCCTGTTCCAGATCTCACGCTCGCTCGGACCAGTGAGATTGATCTCGTTACGGTCTCCGCTTGCGTTATCCAATTGCCAGACGATGATCTTCGCCAGCACGCGCATCTCGTTTGCATTCGCAGGTCCGTGAGATCGCATGTAATCTGTTTTGCGCGGGCAGAGATAATTCGAGCGTCCCTTCAAGACCGAAGCGCGAACATCCAGATTCAGCGCAGATTGCAGGTCTGGGATGTCTTTCTTGATAAGCTGATCTTGCAGGTTGATCGTGTTGGTGGAGACGACCACCCGCGTGTTGTTCTGAACTGCGAACAAAGCCGCCGGCACCAGATAGGCGAAGGATTTTCCAACGCCGGTCCCTGCTTCGACCAGTAAATGGTTGCCGTTCGAGAGGGCATTTGTCACAGCTTTGAGCATATCCACTTGCTGCGGGCGCAGCTCGTATGAATCAAAATATTGTGAGAACGGTCCGCCGTATTCAAGGATGGACGCCACTTCTTCGGGGTCGAGCGCTGTTGGCGATTCGTTCTTCTCCAGGGGGGGAGATTCCCGTTTTGTTGAAACAGTTGGCAGCCGGGAAGACCCGGGGCGAATCTGCTTGGGAGTGATCCCTTCTTTGGCGCGGAGTTTAAGAGCCTGCTCAAAGACCCAGCCAGCATCCCAATCCACAAAACTGCCGATGTCTACGATCTCTTGCAGGGTTTCAAGCGGGAGTTCTCGTGCCATGTCAAGCAGGCGTACATAACAGGCGTGGGTAACCCGGGCGTCGTCAAGAGCGCGATGGGTGGCAGGGAGCGGGATGTTGAGTTGCTGCCCAAGCGAACCCAGATTGTAGCGGCTGGCTGTGGGCATTAACACCGCGGCGAGTTCGTAGGTATCGATGGTCTGGTTGTATTGGAAGAGACCTGCTTTGCGGAGAAAGCCGATATCGAATTTCACATTGTGCCCGAGTATGGGCGCATCGCCGACAAAAGCGGTCAGTTCGTGCGCAATGGCGCTCAAGCGCGGCGCGGCGCGGACCATGGCATTGTCGATCCCGGTCAACCCGGTGATGAATTCTGGTATGGCTTTGCCGGGGTTGATCAGCGTGGAGAACTCGTCTTCCTTGCGGCGTCCGTTAAATTTAACTGCGGCAACCTCGATGATCGCTTCGCGGTTTTCATCGAGTCCGGTGGTTTCAATGTCGATCGAGACGATGGTTGTCATATTAGAACAAGTGTACCATAGATGACCTGGCTGGGGCTTGGCGCAGGGACTGCGGGCAGTTCACCCAGAAGAGGGCTTAGATGAAAACCTCGATCTTGACATTATCTTTTGGGTCGAACTCCACCAGGGGATTTCCGGTCACACTTATGCATTTGGCTTCCAACTCGCTGACCTTTATATATTTTCGGAGTCTCATATCATCTCCGCCATAATCAAGGAACGCCTGCCCTTTTTTTATCGCACCAAACGGAATATTCCTCAATCGCTTATGTGGAAAAATATCCCAATGACGGACCGCCCAAACGATGCCTGCAAAAATGGCAATGCCCACGATCCAAGCCAAAAGATAAATTGCCCGATAGAGAATATCCATTTTTCTGCCTCAATTACCCTGAAGTGAGCGATCTTTAATTTGATTATACGATTCCGAACTGTTCAGGGCAAGCAATGCGCTCTTTATGATTGTATTAGATTTCGTTTTGCGCAAAGTGACTTTGCAAACTTCTATATTTCAATTCTTTTTTACTCAACGCCTGAATGGCAGAGACTGCCGCCAT
>JAGNWT010000046.1 GCA_017985935.1 Anaerolineales bacterium
GGACTCAAACGTTTCACTCCCGAGAGTGAAGTGCTGAAACGTGCGAAACGTGTGCGATTTGTACACATCCCGCGACTCGGTCATCAAGTTCTTGCGTAACTCACTTGGTATGGACGCAAAGCATCCCTGCTCGTATGCTGCATCCACAGGATACTGCCCATCCATCAAATCAAACGCAGGAATAGCTAAATGCTTCGGCTCCTCCACCTTGCGTTGACGTTGAATCTGCTCCCCAGCAAGGACAGGGTCATCCGATAAATTCTCCATCGGCTGGCGTGAAAGCACATCCTCCCAATACGCGGCAATGATGAGCGGCGACATATCCCACTCGCTTGAAATACCGCGCTTCTCCATGCTGACGGGTACATCTTCTTCAATGACATACTCGCCGATAAAGCGTTTCACCGTTGCCCGCAACGCCGCTCGATACCCGCCAGGTTGAACCAGCACACCATCAATATCCAATAAGATGATGCGCTTCATTTATGTCGCTTCTCCAACTCTGCCATGACATGCGCCGGGGTCAATCCACGCGCCGCAAGCAGAACGAGGGTGTGATAGGTCAAGTCCGCGACTTCTTCGATCAGTCTCTGATCTTCCTGCGCCAATGCGGCGACAACTACTTCCGTCCCTTCTTCGCCCACCTTCTGCGCGATCTTCGGCAAGCCTTCATTGAAGAGACTCGTCGTATACGACTTCTCACTGGGATTCTTTTTTCGCTCTTCGATTACATCAAACAACCATTGAATGCTCATTTTGATTCTCCAATTCTTAAACACGAAGGGCGCGAAGTACACAAAGGGTAAAAGGCTTAAATTGTTTTTCCTTCGTGACCTTAGTGTCCTTTGTGTTTAGAAAGTTCTATAAAAACACGTCCGCTCGCCCGTATGGCATGCCGGACCTGCGGGCTCGACCAACACCAACAGCGTATCCGCATCACAATCCACGCGGACCTCGATCACCTTTTGCACATTGCCCGATGTCGCACCCTTATGCCAAATCTCCTGTCGACTACGTGACCAGAAAACAGTTTCGCCTTTTTCTATTGTTAATTGCAGAGACTCCGCATTCATCCACGCCATCATCAACACATCTTTTGTCGTCACATCCTGCACAATCGCAGGTATAAGTCCATTGGCGTCATACTTGATCTCAATATTTGAATTTTGCATTAATTCTCCAAATTTATTTACCGTGCAAAATGATTTCTGCAATTTCCTGTACCCTTGCAAGAGTGATGCCATTACGTTGCTCAACAGCAAGTGGATGATCTGTCGGCTCTAATTCAATAAATGGTCGTACACCTACTGGGTTTGTATGAACATGAGTTTTCAAATTAATAGTTGATGGATCATATACAGGCAATGAGGTACACAACCAACCAAAATAAGGTGGCTCCTTTTCCCTGCCCTTTGTATCCCAAAGCTTGCATGTCCTTTCGTAATTCGCCTTGCTCAAAGAAACCCAAACAGACCACCTAAATATTTCCTCTGCACCAATTATTGGAATATCAATATTTCCCAAAATGAAATAGTGTTTCTCATCAAACAATTTTTGCCCTTTAACCTCACATTGATCGGTTGAAAGGAAAACTCTCTTTCTCTGCTCTTTTTCATTCATTGACAAAACAATATCAGGTGCAAGGCTTCCGTAACTAAACGGTAATCCGTCATGATATTGATCACAAGTGTTACATGTATATCCTTTCATAATAAACCTCCTACAGTTTAGGCAGAGTGTATCATTCTCATAGGGATTCCTTGCTCATGCAACTCTTGTTTCAACTCAGGGATTCTCAACTTCCCATCATGGAACAGCGACGCCGCCAATGCCGCATCTGCAGCACCTTTCGTGAGTACCTCCGCAAAGTGACTGGGAGTCCCTGCCCCACCTGAAGCGATGACGGGCACAGAGACCATGTTCGAGATGATACTCGTCAGTTCAAGATCATAACCCGCGAGCGTGCCATCGGCATCCATACTGGTGAGCAGGACCTCGCCCGCGCCTAATTCCACGCCGCGCACTGCCCACTCGACCGCGTCAATGCCTGTGGGTGTACGTCCGCCCGCCACATACACTTCCCAACTTGAGCCATTTTTGCGCGCATCGATTGCCAGCACAATACACTGCGCCCCGAAGCGACTCGCACCTTCGGAAAGCAACTCAGGTCGTTTCACCGCCGCCGAGTTGACACTGACCTTGTCCGCGCCAGCTAACAGCAGATTACGCATATCGTCCACTTCGCGGATTCCGCCTCCAACCGTCAACGGCATGAAGACTGTCTCTGCGACGCGGCTGACCAACTCCAAGGTCGTCTTGCGCCCTTCGTGTGTCGCGGAAATATCGAGAAAGACCAACTCGTCCGCGCCTTGTTCATCGTACAGACGCGCCTGCTCCACGGGGTCGCCTGCATCGCGCAGGTTCACAAAGTTCACGCCCTTCACCACACGCCCATCTTTGATATCCAAACAAGGGATAATTCGTTTTGCTAACATAACACTCCAATCTTGAGAGTCGAAAGTCTAGGTCAAAGGTCGCAACCGACTTTTGACTTTAGACTCGTAATGCTTCGTTCAAGTCCACAGTTCCATCGTATATAGCGCGCCCAATGATTACGCCAGATAACCCCGCATCCTTCGCCGCCTTCACATCATCAATGGTATGCACGCCACCTGAAGCGATCACGTCGAGACCGCTTTTCTCAGATAACTCTCGCGTCGCAGGGATGTTCAACCCGCTGCCCAAACCGTCGCGGCTGACATCGGTAAAGATAACGGTATCCAGCCCAAAGGTCCGCATTTGAAGCGCGAGGTCAAGTGCAGGCACGCCGCTGTTATCTTTCCAACCGCGAGTTCGCACGAGTCCATCGCGTGCATCGATTCCAACGGCGATATGTTCCGCACCGAAACGAGTCAATGCATCGCGTACGATCTCAGGTTGTTCAATCGTAATCGTTCCCAACACAACACGGCTCACACCCAACGACAACCCCGCTTCAATTGAATCTAAAGAACGCATCCCGCCGCCGAATTGCACACGCGCACCGAGTTTTAAAATTGACTCAAGCGCAACGCGATTTACATTATCACTTTCACCGAACGCCCCATCGAGATTCACAACATGCAACCAAGCAGCGCCAGCATCGATCCAACGCTTCGCCATCTCGGCGGGGTCATCACTATACGACGTCATCCGCGCGGGGTCGCCTTCTTTCAGTCGCACCACTTTGCCGCCGCGCAGATCTATTGCGGGATAGATCGTAAACATCACGCCTCCACAAAATTTTTCAAAATGCGCAGCCCCACCGCCTGACTTTTCTCAGGGTGAAACTGCACGCCAAACACATTCTCGCGCCGCACCGCACACGCATACCGAATGCCATAATCCACTTCCGCGATCACATCGGATGGATCACCCACCTGACAGTAAAACGAGTGATTGAAATAGATATACGCCCCATCTTGGATTTGATCGAAGAGCGCCGCCTCTTTCTTAACTGTGAGTTGATTCCACCCCGTATGCGGAATCTTCACTGACAACGTATCTGCAAACTTCACCACCGTGCCACGCAGCAGACCCAAGCCTTCGTGCTCGCCCATCTCTTCACCGATCTCGAACAAGGCTTGCATCCCGACACAGATTCCCAGCATCGGCACCCCGCGTGAAACGACTTGCTTCACAGCGTCATCGAGCCCTTTGGCTTTCATACCATCCATAAAATCACCGAACGCACCCACGCCAGGCAGCACAACTTTCTTTGCTGCTAAAACTTTCTGTGGATCGTCGGTTCGTTCTACACTTGCGCCAACGCTTTCAAGTGCTTTTTGTACAGAACGCAAATTCCCTGTGCCTGCGTCAATCAACACAATGTATTTCATCTTTCCTCTTTCATCATCTTTACAATGTTCCTTTTGTCGAAGGGATACTTCCACCGCGTCTTGGGTCAAACTGCGTGGACGCATCCAATGCGCGTGCCCAGGCTTTGAACAGCGCTTCGGCTTGATGATGGTCATCACGTCCGTATAACACTCTTGCATGGAGATTACAACGCGCCTGCACCGCAAACGACTCGAAGAAATGCGGAAACAACGTCACAGGGATGTTGCCCACATACGGCGTGTGCCACTCGACCTGAACCACTGCGTACGGACGCCCTGACAAGTCTATTGCCACGTGCGCGAGAGTCTCATCCATCGGCGCAAAACTATCGCCCATGCGGACAATTCCCTTGCGGTCACCCAACGCCTTATCAAAGGCTTGACCCAATGCCAGCGCCACATCCTCTACAGTGTGATGGACATCAATATGTAAATCGCCTTGCGCTTTGACAGTCAGGTCAAAGAGACCATGCACGGCAAGATGAGTCAACATGTGATCGAGAAACCCAACACCCGTGGAAATCTCGTGCTTGCCTGTGCCATCCAAGTTCAATTTAATTTCGATCTGTGTTTCGTTCGTTTGGCGGGATACTTCTGAAGTTCTCATGTTTGCTCCTTAGGTTACAGGTTGAAGGTTCAAGGTTGCAGATTAAGAACCTTCAACTTTCAACCTGTAACTGTTTCAACGCTTCCAATAAAACATCTGTATCACTCGGACGCCCCACGCTAATGCGGATATTATCTCTCAGTCCAGGCTTGTTGAAGTAGCGGATAAAGACTCCGAACTCCTGTGCCAACTTCGCTTTCAACTCGGCGGCATCGCGCCCGTCCACTTGGCAGAGGATGAAGTTCGATTGCGTAGGATACGGCTTGAGGTAGGGAATCTCCGTCAGTGCGGAGAGGAGGCGGGTTCTTTCATCCTTGAGTTTTTCAACCAGCACCTTCAACTCATCCACACTCGCCAGTGACGCTTGTGCGGCAACGCTTGCGGCGACATTGACATTGTACGGCTGCTTAGACTTCCACAAGGTGGGCATGAGCCATTTAGGGAAAGCGCCATAGCCAATGCGCAGACCTGCCAATCCCGCCCATTTGCTGAACGTGCGCAACACGACCAGATTATCCCGTTGCGGCACCTCGCGGATTCGGCTGAGACTCGCACCGAGATTCTCGCCCGCAAATTCAATGTAGGCTTCATCGAGCACCACCAATAGCGGAAGCGCGAGTAATTCATCCATCACATCCGATGGGATCAAAGAGCCGTCGGGGTTGTTGGGTGAAGCAATGAAGAGCAGTTTTGGCTTGTATTCATCCACTGTTTTTTTTATGCCGTCCATGTTCAAAGAGAAATCAGCATTGCGTGGAACTTCGACACAACGCGCGGCATTCAACTCCGCATCGAAGGGATACATGCCGAAGGTCGGCGGGCAGGAGAGGATGCACTCGTTCGGCTCAAGGAAGACGCGCATGAGCAGGTCGAGCAGTTCATCCGCGCCAGAGCCAGCGAGCAGATAGTCTTCGTCCACGCCAGTGAACTTGGCAAGCGACTGACGCAAGGCACGCGACTCAGGGTCGGGGTAGATGTGCGGAAAGTCCATCTCCGCGAGCGCCTTGCGGACAGAGGGCAGAACGCCGTAGGGGTTTTCGTTCGCGTCGAGTTTGACAATCTGCGACGGTTCACGCCCGATACGCGCCGAGAGAACTTCGAAGGGCTCGATGGGTGTATAAGGTGGAAGGGATTCGAGATGGGTTCGGATTTTCATTTTTAACTCCGCAATAAAGCAGCATTTGCATGCGCGTCCAGACCTTCAGATTGCGCGAGAGTCGCGGCAATGGGACCAACATTTTGTGCGGTCTTATCATCCAACGCGACGAGGCTGACGATTTTCACAAAGTCCCACACGTTGAGTGGAGAGGCGAAGCGAGCGGATCCACCTGTCGGCATAACGTGGCTGGGACCAGCGAGATAGTCACCGAGGACTTCAAAGGAATGTTCGCCCATAAAGACGCCACCCGCGTTATTGACCTTCTCCGCCCAACGCCACGGCTCCGTGACGGATAACGCCAAGTGTTCAGGTGCGTACTCGTTGGCGAGGTCAACGGCTTCGGCGAGGTCGCGAGTCAACACCGCGCCGCCGCGATTATCTAATGAAGCGACGATGATGTCTGCGCGGCTACGTTGTTCAATTTGATTCGCAACTTCGGCTTGGACTTTTTGAATGAGGGTTTGTGAGGGAGTGAGAAGAATGGCTGAGGCGAGTAAATCATGTTCAGCTTGAGCGAGTAGATCAGCCGCGACCCAAGTGGGATTTGCAGAGTCGTCGGCGATGACTACTGTTTCGGTGGGACCTGCCAACCCGTCAATACCGACCACACCGTAGACTTGTCGTTTTGCTAATGTGACAAAGAGATTGCCAGGTCCGAAAATTTTGTCAACGGGGCGGATGGTTTCGGTGCCATATGCGAGCGCGGCAATAGCTTGTGCACCGCCGATGGCATAGACTTCGTCCACGCCTGCAACGGCACAGGCGGCGAGGATAATGGGGTTGATCGGCACTTCAGTATTTGCAAACTCACGATTAGGCGGCGTGATGACGACGATCTCTTTCACACCAGCCACCTTTGCAGGGATGGCGCTCATCAATACTGTTGATGGCAATGGTGCTGTGCCGCCAGGGACGTACAAGCCGACGCGTTGAATCGGGCGGATGATCTGCCCGACGGTGCCGCCGAGTTCGTTGGTGAACCATGAGGTCAGCGGTTGTTTTTTGTGGAAGGCTTCAACGCGGGCGGCGGCTTTTTCAAGCGCGTCACGTTGGGCAGGCGAGATCGAATCAAGCGCGGACTGAATCAAAGCCGTCGAAACAGGAGCAGGTTTGAGATTAAGAGAATCGAGGCGTTGTGTCCAATCTTGCAACGCAGCGTCACCGCGAGTCCGCACATCTTTCAAAATGCGAGTCACGGCGGCTTCGGCGGTCAGACGTTCGCCAAAAAGTTTTTCGATGTTGTCCATCACGCGCGCGCTGACGGGGAACTCATCGGGCGGCGTGCGTTTGAGAATGGTTTGGCGTGCGGTTTGCGGGTCGTATTGTTTCATGGTTATCCTTTCAATGCCGCGAGCATGGCGGTGTAGCGCGGCGGCTCTTCTTCAAAGATGTAGGTGACGGGCGAGACGATGATGCCGCTGCCGCCGATGGCGCGCAATTCGCTGATGGCTTGCGGCAGGCGTTTGCGCGGCACAACGATGGTGACAGAGTGCCAATCTTGATTCGGTTCGCGGGTGATGATGGGGCTGACGGTGGGACCTTGCAGACCGCCGACCGATGTTTCTTCAAATAATTTGGACGCGATCGCTTCGGGACTCCGCCCGCGCATGTTCGCAATGACCAGGAGATTTTCCTTCGCCCGCATGTGCGCCTCGATGTACTCGAGCAAGCGACGCGCCATCTCCAGCGCTTGTGGATTCGTTTGCAAGGCTTTGCGATTCGCAATCAGTGCGGCTTGTGAGGCTTGGATGACTCCGTCGCGCAGCGCACGCAGACGATTGTCTTGCAGGGTCTGACCCGACGAAACGAGGTCGGAGATGATGTCGGCATAGCCGATGGTGGGCGCAGTTTCGAGAGTCCCTTCGGCGGTGATGAGCGTGTGCGGAATGTTCTGCGCTTTGAGAAAGCGTTCGGTGAGGACGGGGAATTTTGTCGCAACTCTCAGCGGACGGTTGAGAGTCGTCACATACTTTTTCAATGAAGGGATGTCGGTGGCTTCATCCCACACTTCGGGGACGGCGAGCATGAGCGCACAGCCGCCATAACCGAGTTCGTCATGTAAGACGATGATCTCGCCGTTGTCGCCGCGATTTTCTTCGAGCACGTCGATGCCCGTGATGCCAAAGTCCACGCTGCCCTGGCGGACGCTGACGACAATGTCACCTGGGCGTTGAAAGAGGACGGTGAGCTCTGGAAGCGCAGGCATCTTTGCCTGATACTGGCGCGGATTCAGTTTCTGCACGGAGAGTCCGCACTCGGCGAGGAAGTCGAGCGAGTCAGTTTCAAGCCGCCCTTTGGATGGAAGTGAGAGTCGAATGGTTTGTTTGGAGGTCATGGATTTTCCTTGAAGTGAGATGAAAACAAAAATCCCCGGCGAATGACCGGGGATTGATATGCCAAAGCTCTTGCCTGCAAATTATTTCAGGTGCGCGCCAAGGATCTCCCGGTCTTGCGGGGAAATGTGATGATGAGCATGGTGCTTGTGCGCGAAAAATGAAACCATAATGAGCGGCAGTATACCAACGTCACTTCGATTTGGCAAGCTAAACACGGAACAATTCCCAACCGGCAATCGTCCCAAAATAGATTCCAAAAGTACTCCCACTTGACATCTCTCTGCTGAAAAGGCATACTCATTTTGAAGGCAGGCAAATATGGAAAACAAAAAATTCTTAAGCGCACTGGGAATTCTCGCTGTCATTGTCATTGCGGCGATCATTTCGATCAATATTTTTTCGAAGAACACACCGTCTGTTGCGCCAAAACCGGTAGGTCCGCAGATCGTGGGGCAAACCCCGGGCGAAGGACAGCGATTGGATCTGTCCGCACCGATCGAGATTCTATTTGATCAGGAGATGGATACGCTTAAGACAGGCGAATCATTCACGCTCCGTTCACCCGACGGGGAGCCTGTCTCTGGCAAAGGGACGTGGACCGACGCCCAAACATTTATCTTCACCCCCGATGCTCCGCTTGCGGCAGGCACAACTTATATTGCCACGTTTTCCACATCCGCCAGCAGTGTGGAAGGAATATCGCCCAGCGAAATCATCGAAGTTGAGTTCACGACCGTCGAAGCGCTTGCCGTAGCGCAGACCTTCCCTGCACAGGAAACTCCGGAAGTTGACCCATCATCAAGCATCACCGTCATCTTCAATCATCCCGTCGTTCCGCTGGGAATTGCCGAAGAACAAAGCAAACTTCCACAACCATTGAATTTCTCCCCTGAAGTACCAGGCACAGGTGAATGGGTCAATTCGTCGGTATATGTGTTTCAGCCAGAAGAACTCTTGAAGAGCGGGACCAGTTATCAGGTCCAGATCGATGCGGGGCTGACAGACACGAATGGAAACTCCTTGGAAGATAACTTCCAATGGCAGTTCACAACCATGGGACCGGTCATCACCAATTACGCTTTGAAGGATGGCATTCAATATCCACAGGAGGAAGTGAAAGAGGTTGCGCTGGATCAGGCTTTTGTAGTGAGCTTTAGCATGCCAATGGATCAGAAAAGCGTGGAAGCCGCCTTGACCTTGATCGACCGAGAAACAAGGGATGCCTTCCCAGTGAATTTTGAGTGGGACGAAACCTCCACAACACTGACCATCTCACCGGAAAAGAAATTCAAGCTCGCGGGTTTTTACGAGCTTTCAATTTCAACACAGGCACGGGCGGAAGATGGTGGATTTATCAGGGAAGGCATGACGATCTTATTCGAAACAGTGCCCCTGCCCTCGGTGATCGGCACGTTTCCATATGGGGTGAGTGATACGCCGATGTATTACGACCGCATAACGATCTCTTTTGCCTCGCGCATGGATTTTGAAAGCATGAAAAACAAGGTGAGCATTTTACCTGTTGCGCCTGCTGAAGAGAATTGGTATTACAACGAGTACGACAAGACACTTTACATTTATGGTTTACTCCCCGCAACAGATTACGTGGTGCGGGTTATGCCTGGCATGCAAGACCTGTACGGCAACACCATTAAGGATGAAGTATCCTTCGCGTTCAGGAATGGAGATTTCGTACCTTATGCCCGGCTTGTCCTTCCGTGGACTCCGCTTGTATATCGCGCCGAAGGAATGGATACTCAGCAATTCTTTTTCGAGCACCGCAACGTGCGGGAAGCCACTATCTCCGTATACCCGATTGACCTGACCGCCTTTGAAAAATTGATGCGCGGCGACCTCGTCACCACTGATTATCAACCGAGGACTGAAGCCATTCGGGAATGGACGGTTACTGCCAGCACCCCCAGAAACGAGATGCAGTACGAGAATTTTGACTTCAAGGATAAGTCCGGCAGGACCCTCGATGCAGGTTATTACTTTGTCGGTGTAACAGGCAGCCCGCTGGGATACACGTCAAATTTCTATCAGGGATTCATCTTCATCGTCGCCACCGACAACATCACTTTGAAGGTCACTCCCACTGAAGGTCTGGCATGGATCACAGACCTCGAAAGCGGCGCGCCGCAAAAAGATGTGGAAGTCACTTTTTATAATGACCTGTTCAAAAAGATCGGCACAGCCAAAACAGACAAGGACGGTCTTGCATACCTAGACAATATCAAGAACGCGAACTACGCCTCCATCAGCTCGGATGGTCATCTTGGAATGACCGCCATCCATTGGGGCGCAGATGTTTCTGCGGGCGATTTTGGTTTGTACCAAAATTACGGCGGTGGAACAAATCTATTCAGCTACATCTATACCGACAGACCCATCTACCGCCCAAATCAGGAAGTATTTTTCAAAGGCATTCTGCGTGAGAACGACGATCTACATTACAGCCTGCCGAAGGAAAAACAGGTTTATGTGGTGGTTGAGCAGTATGGTGAAAACATTTATTCAGAGTACGTGCCCATCAACGAGCAGGGAAGCTTCAGCGGAGTGGTAAAACTTGCGCAGGATATCTCGCTTGGACCATACAACATTCTCGTGTACCCCACTTCTTCCGTCACAGACTCCGCGTTCAGCGCGGTGAGCTTCAACGTGGCAGAATATAAAAAACCCGAGTTCGAGGTGATTGTCAGCGCAGACAAAACAGACATCCTCGCGGGAGATACGGTCAATTTTGATCTGGATGCCAAATATTATTCGGGTGGCAACGTGCAAAATGCACCAGCCAATTGGTTCATTGAGTCCACGACCTTTTATTTCTCTCCGGCACAAAAATACAATCAATACAGTTTCATGGATTGGGATCGTGATATGTACTGGTCGCCCGCGCGATCCACGAACAACGATGTTGTGGATGAAGGCAAAGGCACCACCGATGAGACCGGTCATCTTGAATTTTCGCAAACCTTTGAAGCGGGCGAGAACAAGATCAGCCAGCAGATGTCGTTGTATGCCAATGTCTCAGATGTGGCAGGCAACGAGGTCAGCGGCGGGACGAGCGTGGTCGTGCATCAAAGCGAATATTACGCGGGCATCCGCTCAGAGCAATACATCGGCAAGCAAGGCGAGCCCCAACCATTCAGCGTGGTCGTGCTGGATTGGGAGTCCCTGCCCATCGCGGGACAGACCGTCACCGTGGATTTTGTGGAGCGGCAATGGTTTAGCGTACAGAAAAAAGACGATCAGGGATTGTCCACATGGGAAACATCCGTCAAGGAGATTCCCGTCAGCAAACAGGAAGCAGTTACAGGCGCGGATGGGACCGCACAGGTGGATTTCATCCCACCCAATGGCGGAGTATTCAAAGCCCTCGTCACAGTGACCGACTCAAAGGGAAATTCGCATCAAGCCTCGACCTACATCTGGGTTGCCAGCAATGGAGAGATCGCATGGCGGCAGACAAATGACCGCGCCTTCAGCCTGATCGCGGACAAGGATATGTACTCGCCCGGCGACACCGCCGAAATTCTGATCGCCCAACCCTTTAACGAAAAAGTGTACGCGCTCATCACCTACGAACGCGGACATATCTACAAGCAGGAAGTCGTTCTGCTCGAAGGCAATAGCACGATCTATGAATTACCCATCACCGACGAGATGGCTCCCGTGGCTTATGTTTCTGTCACGGTCATCAGCGGCGCGGAACAGGGCGGCGCGCCCGATTTCAAGATCGGCATGGCAAAGATCAATATTGACACGATCCAGAAAACTCTCGATGTGAGCGTGACCACGGATAAAGAATCCGCGGGACCCGGCGACGAAGTGACCTACACGATCGAGACCAGAGATATTTATGGTGATCCCGTCTCTGCTGATGTCTCGCTCTCGGTCGTGGACAAGGCTGTTCTCGCGCTTGCGCCATCCAATACCGCGCCAATGCTTGACACATTTTATTCAGAGCAGGCGCTCAGCGTTTCTACCGCGCTTGGCATCGTCTCCAGCGCAGACGACTTCAATGCGAACTATCGCAAGACCATCCCCGACGGCTCTCGCGCGGGCGGTGGCGGCGGCGGAGAAGCGGGCATCATTACCGTGCGCGCAAACTTCAAAGACACCGCAGCCTTCGAAGCGAATATGGTCACTGACAAGAACGGCATTGCCAAGGTCAAAGTGAAACTGCCTGAAAATCTCACCACATGGGTCGCGGATGTGCGTGCCGTTACTGCAGACAGCCGCGTAGGTCAGATCACAAGCGAGCTGATCAGCACCAAACCGCTCTTTGTTCAGTTGCAGACGCCGCGCTTCTTTATTGTCAACGATCAAGTGCAGGTCGGCGCAACCGTTTTCAACAACACCGAAAAATCATTGAAGGTAAATGTCTCGCTCGAAGCCGAGGGAGTTAAACTGCAATCCGAATCCAAACAGGTCGTTGAAGTGGCAGGCGGACAGCAAGCCTATGTTACTTGGGACATCATCGTGAACAGTGGTGCTCAACGGGTGGACATGACCGCAACCGCGGTCAGCGGGCAATTCACCGACGCAAGCAAACCTGCGCTTGGCACACTGACCGATCAGGGCATCCCGGTGTTCAACTTCACAGCAATTGAAACGGTCGGCACATCGGGCATGATCACCAACGCCAACTCCGTCACAGAAAATATCCAGTTGCCCTCATCGTTGAACTTCGATGACGCGAGTCTGTCGATTGAAGTTTCACCTTCACTTGCCGCATCCATGACATCGAGCTTCGCCTACCTTGAAGATTATCCCTACCTGTGCATGGAGCAGACCGTTTCACGCTTCCTGCCCAACGTCATCACCACTCGCGCGCTTAAAGCACAAGGTATCCCGTCGCTTTTGCAAAGTGATCTTGATCTGCAAGTGAATACCGCCTTGCAAAAAATCTATTCCAAACAGTTGTACGACGGCGGCTGGAATTGGTGGGACGGTCAGGAGAGTGACCCGCAAACCTCCGCGTATGTCGTCTATGGGTTGATCGAAGCCAAAGAGTCGGGCTACGCGGTTTCCGAGAGCGTGCTCGCCAGCGGCATCAACTACCTGAAAGACAATATCCCCGCACTTGATCCAAACGATCCGCCATGGTTGTACAACCGCAATGCTTTCATGATGTATGTCCTTGCACGTGCAGATGAGCTTGGCGCGGGGCAGACCAATTTCATTTTTGAACATCGCACTTCGCTGGATAACTACGGGAAGGCGTATCTTGCGCAGGCGCTTTATCTACTGGACAAAGACGACTCACGCATCGACACGCTCCTTGCGGACCTGTCGGCTGCCACTATCCAATCGGCGGCGGGCGCCCATTGGGAGGAAACCACCAAAGACTATTGGAACTGGAACTCCGACACCCGCACCACAGCCATCGTCCTGAACACCTTTGTACTGATCGACCCGCAGAACCCGATCACAGCCAACGCCGTCCGCTGGTTGATGGCGCACCGTGATAACGGTCACTGGTACTCGACCCAGGAAACGACCTGGTCGCTCATCGCACTAACCAACTGGCTGGTAACCGCAAAGGAATTCGACACCGACTATAAATTCGCGGTCGGCTTGAATGGCGATCTGCTTGAACAGGGCAAATCCAATCGAGAAAACCTGACCGACTCAACCAAATTGCAAGTGGGGCTCAAAGACCTGCTGCAAGATCAAGTCAACGCGCTTGTCATCTCCCGCGGAGAAGGCACGGGCAACCTGTATTACTCCGCCTACCTCACCGCCTCTCTGCCTGTAGACAAGATCCAACCGCTTGACCAGGGCATGAGTCTCTCACGCGAATACTTCGCCATCGACGACCCGAAGACTCCCATCACCGAGATCGAACGCGGAGAACTGGTGAAGGTGCGGCTGACGGTTGTTGTCCCAGCGGCGGTGCATTATGTCGTTGTCAATGACCCGCTCCCGGCGGGGCTGGAAGCGATAGACTCCACCCTCGCGGCGGACACCGCCGTCCCATCCTCGTATACTGCACAAGACTATAAAGAGCGTGGTTGGGGCTGGTGGTATTTCAGTCACATCGAATTACGTGACGAGAAGGTGGTGCTCTCCACCGATTACCTGCCCGCAGGGACATACGTGTACACCTACATCGCGCGCGCCAGCACCAGCGGGACCTTCAATGTGATTCCGCCCACAGCCTCCGAGTTTTACTTCCCCGATGTCGGCGGGCGTGGCGCAGGCAGCGAGTTCACAGTGAAATAACACGAATCAAAAAGAGGAGGGATGCCACTCGGCATCCCTCCTCTTTTTATCTACGCATCTTTATCGGTCTTGCCGGATTTTGTGAACGTTTCGATCTGTTCATTGATCTGGTCAAGATGACGACGGATCTCATCGCGTTCATTTACCGCAATCAATAGCGAGCTCGCAAATGCATTCCGCTCCTCGCCAGACATGGTTGGAAGCAATCTTTCAATGCGGGCGATCTGAGTATTTTTCTGGTCGAGCTTGGTCATGAGACGTTTGCGATAACCTTCATAAAACTCAAACTCTCTGAGCGGTTCCCAGGCGACCGCATGCTTCTGATCCAGAAGCTCGCTGATGGTCTGCATCAGGTGATCGATATCGATCGGCTTTTCAAGGAAGCGGGTCGCGCCGATCAAAGTGGCAAAAGCCTTGTCCTCAGGGGCAACATAAGTTGCAGAAAGAAAGATGACAGGGATGTTCCGTGTCTCGGGATTAAGCCTCAGCTTATGCACCAGACTAAAGCCATCCATGCGCGGCATCAGGATGTCGGTAACGATCACTGCCGGACGTTCTTTTTCGATCGCCAGCATGGCATCTTCGCCGTTCAAAGCTGTGACAACGCGATACCCTCCCTTGAATTTCAGCGCTGTGTCGATCAAGGTCAAGATATTTGGGATATCTTCAACTACGAGTAAATAAGGTGTCTCATTCATACTTAGATTTTAGTCCATCAATGCCCGACTGAATATAGTACTTTCGTTTCGATTTTTAATCCCCGATTCATCTTCCATTTTGCATCCATTTTACAAAACCTGCGTATATTTCAGTAACATCAATTGAATTGGAGGTTCAAAATGACAACACATAGACAATCTTTACGACGTTCACGCAGCAACCGCATGGTAGCCGGGGTATGCGGCGGGCTGGCTGAATTTTTCGGGGTGAGCACATTCTGGTTTCGCCTCGCTTTCCTGCTCGCGCTGATTCCCGGCGGCGTCCCTGGAATTCTCGTGTACCTGATCATGATGGTGATCGTCCCGAACGAATAAGCACCTTCCGTTCCCGCAACAAAAGGCGTGGTCTTTGTAGATCACGCCTTTTGTTGTTCATCACTTGTCATTCAAAAGCAATAGTTTTTTCCTCCTGCCAAGTGTATACTTTCCACATGGACACATTGCAGCATATCGACAAGATCTCACTTCTACATTTGGCATTCAAAGGGCTGACAGAAGACGAGCTCCGACAAATGGCGGACGCCAGCCGTCTCTCCACTTATCCCGCCGGGCATGTTCTATGCCATGAAGGCGCTTTCGAGGATATTTTTTACATCATTGCTGAAGGCAATGCAGTGATCTGCAAGAATATCAGCGAGCAAGACGGAGAGCGCATCTTGCGGGTCGCGGGCAAGGGTGATCTGGTCGGCGAAATGGCGCTGATCCAAAATGTGCCGCGCTCAGCCACCGTCCGCACCAGCACGGAATGTATCGTGCTCGAAATGGATAAAAAAGATTTTGAGACCATGTTAAGCCGCAGCCCGAGCATGGCGATCAATATCATCCGCACCACACTCGACCGCATCCGCGAGAACGATCAGATCGCGATCCATGATTTGCAAAATACCAACAAGGTACTGCATCACCTTGACCGCAACAAACTGGAATTCATTCAGGTGGCCGCGCATGAACTCCGCACCCCCCTGACCGTATTGAAGGGATACGTCAATGTTCTTCGCTCGCTCGTGGATGTCAGCTCGAACCCGGCGCTACTGGAAGTCATTGATGGGATCCTCAAAGGTGCAGATCGGATGCACGAAGTTGTCAACACCATGCTGGATGTGACCCGCATCGACGCCGACACTTTCAAATTAAACCCCGTCCCTGTACCGCTGAAAAGACTCATTTTGGACACAGCCAATGAGATCGGTAAGGCAGCAAAAGACCGAAAGGTTATCATGGATGTGACCGAGGCGGACATTCCCACGATCAATGCCGACCCTAATTTGGTTCAAAAAGCCCTCTATCATCTGATCATCAATGCCATCAAATACACCCCGGATGGCGGCAAATTAACCGTCCGCACACGACCCATTCATTTAGACAGCCACACCCCCGGCGTGGAAATAAGCGTTGCGGATACCGGCATTGGTTTGGATGCCGAACATCACGAACTGGTATTTGAAAAATTCTACCAGGTTGGCGATGTGGCAATTCACTCTTCGGGAAAGACATCTTTCAAAGGCGGCGGTCCCGGGTTGGGTTTGGCGATCGTACGCGGAGTGGCCAGAGCGCACGGCGGCAAGGCGTGGGTGGAAAGTTTCGGTCATGATGAGGTTAATTTCCCCGGCAGCACCTTCTACCTGCAATTACCAATTGACCCGCCAAATGGTTCAGATTGAAAATAAAAAAATGGACTGCCGCGATGAGCAGTCCATTTTTTTATTCCACAGTGATCGTGATCTCGCTGCTCTTCAACAACTCCCCGCTTGTTGTTTCACCCTGCGCCCAAAAACGATGCGTACCCACAGAAAGAGTCCACCAGGTTTGAAACGGCGGCGAAGAAAGCATGGCGATCTCGAGTCCATCCACATAGAAGGTTACCTGTGTGAGATTGGCATCTGCCAGCGCTGAGAATGCCAATTGTTGGGCGCTCAGATCCAGGTCCGGGGTGATGCGATAAGTGGTGTTATTTATGGGGGATGTAATGGTCAACCCGTGGGTTGAGTTTTCAACATCCGATAATCGCAATCCCTGAGAGAGAGCCCAATCTCGCGCTTGAACAGGAAGGTCCAGAACGATCTCGCCTGTATCGGTCTGTTGATAAAAAGTATCGAAAGCGTTTGGCTGGGTGCCGTCGATGAACCATTCCGTTCTTGTGTGCGGACATGCTGCGGTGGGAAGCAAACCTGAGAGATCGCATACTTCAACTTGAATCAGTCCGTGTGGTTGAGTAAATTTTTTATCGGGCTGTCCTTGCAAGAGGATGCGCATGGTCTCGGCCCAAATGGGAGCTGCGCCGGTCAACCCTGTGACGTTGTGCATGGCTTGGTGATCGCTGTTACCAACCCACACCCCAACCAACATATCTGGCGTGTATCCGATCGTCCAGTTATCGTGGAAGTTGGTGGTGGTACCGGTCTTCACCGCAGTAGTGCGATCGATCTTCAGTACGCTATTGATGCCAAAGCCGGTCGAGCGGGCGCGGTCATCGCTGAGGATATCCGAGATAAGCCACGCCACCCGCGGGTCAATGACTTGCTGGGCCAATAATCTTTCAGGAGCGTACAAAAGATTTCCGTCGGCATCGTACACATCGAGTATCAAAGTGGTACCCGTGAATCCACCCCCATTTGCAAACGCCGCATACGCGCGAGACAATTCCAACAGGCTCATCTCTCCGCCGCCCAAAGCCAGTGAAAGGTCATATTGCTGCGGCTCCTGCAACGACTCCACGCCAAGTTGATTCGCGAGCGCGATTACATCTTCAACGCCTATGCTTTGCAGAGTGAGCACGGCAGGCACATTCAACGACGAGGCAAGCGCATCACGCACGGATACAAACCCGTGCTCCTTGCCATCGTAATTGACCGGAACATATGGCTGACCATCTTTCGTCGCAAAGGTCGTGGAAACATCCAAAATGGAAGTACCCGCAGTCCACGCATCTGCGCGGGCAGGGTCAATCGCCGCGGCATAGATAATGGGCTTGAAGGCGGAACCTGTCTGCCTCGGTGAGGTTGCCATGTTCAATGCCCCGTAAATGGACTCATCAAAATAATCCGCGCTGCCAACGAGGGAGAGAATCTCTCCAGTGTGGGGGTCAATGACGATCGACGCCGCGTTATTGACATTCGGATTGATTCCGCCTCCGAGCGGCTTGAACTGTTCGATGCGCCGCTTAACGATCTGCTCTGCAACCGCTTGAATATCCATGTTTAAAGTCGAGCGCACCACCAGGCTCTCATCCATGTTCAGGTGACCCGCCACATACATTTCATCGAGAACATCCATCACCATCCAAATAAAATGCGGCGCTTGAATGGGATATGGCGCGGGGTTGTAACTCAACGGGGAATTCTCCGCGTCCATTCTTTGCCGGGATGTTATCAAGCCGTTCTTTTCCATTAAACCCAACACAACCTTCTGACGTTCAAGAGCAAGGTTGGGATTTGTGAACGGGTTGTACACGCCGGGCGTTTGAGGCAAACCTGCTAGCAAGGCGCATTCAGGCAAAAGCAGCTCAGATGCCGGTTTGCCAAAATACGTTTGCGACGCAGCTTCAATTCCATAAGCCATACCCCCGTAATAGATCTGATTTAGGTACAAAGCAAGGATCTCATCTTTGGAATAGTGACGCGTCAACTGCCACGCCAGAACGCTCTCACGCAATTTTCGGCGTAATGTCCGCTCGGTCACTTCATCACCCAACAGCAAAGTCCGTGCCACTTGTTGGGTGATCGTACTTCCCCCGGAAAGAGTCTCGCCGCCACGCAGGTTGATCCACACCGCGCGAATGATACCTCCCACATCCACGCCCGGGTTTTTGTAAAAATTCTTATCCTCCACCGCAATGGTCGCGTCCTTCATGCACTGCGGGATATTTTCCACAGACAGCACGGCATTTCTCCCTCCATCCACGGGGATGACCTCGTACAGCAATTGACCGTTTCGATCCGTGATCCGCACGCTGGGCTTATTTAAATTCTCAGGAAGCGAGTCGATCGACGGCAGATCATAAAAAACATACACAAGCCCCAAAGCGGCAATGACGAACAAGAGCAGAAATATCAAAAACGTTCTGGACCGGTAAATTTTCTTCATGATGAGATTATAAATAACTTTCTCAAAGAAGGCACTTCGCAAGCTCATAAATCAGGGTGATATACTTCAGCGGGTATTTTTTATTCATGATCACATCTTCCAGGCTGCCCTCAAAAGATCTGTTCTTTGCCCGATTTTATTACTTCACCTTCATGGGCGGATGGGGATTCGTCATGCCATTCGCCAATCTTTTTTACACGAGCCTCGGATTTAGCGGGAAACAGATCGGGCTCATAACTTCCACCAGCGCAATTGTCGGGATGATCGCATCTCCGATCTGGGTCAGCACTGTAAAGCGGCATCCGCTCGCGCACAGGATCCTGCAGGTGGCGATCTTTTTTGGAGCCGTGGGATATTACTTCATCGGACGTCAGACAGAATTTCTTCCGATCATTATTGTTGTTTTCCTGCATTCACTTGCCGCGTCAGGCATCCTTCCCCTTTCCGATTCAATGGTCGTCATGGTCTCACAGGAATCAGGCAAGGGATATGGAAGCGTGCGAGCCTGGGCTTCGCTCGGCTGGATCGTATCCCTGCTCACAGCAGGCAGGTTGATCGAACGCTTTGGGTACATCGCCGGTTTCATTGGCGTATCCATCATGTGGACGGTCGCCGCGGCGCTCGTGTTTTTTATCCAGCCGCATTACTTCAACACCGCAAAAAATCAAGATCAACCCAAACCGCATTTGAGGGTTGCCATTCAAAGAGTACTTCAAGACCGCACCTTGTTAGGATTTGCCATTGCCCTGGTCGCGATCGGCTTCCTCAATAGCGGCGTTTTGCAGTTCGAGAATGTGTTTCTTGCCCAGCTTGGCGCATCCAAAAGACTGATCTCGGTGGCGGGGATTCTCAGCGCCATCGTTGAACTTCCCTTCATGGTCTATGCGGATCGATATGTTCATCGAGTTGGCGCACATCGTCTTTTGTTGTTTGCGCTGGCAATGACATTCGTTCAGCGTTTGATCGTGCTGTTACTGCCGACCATTCCCATCATCATGATCGTGCGCTTTATTGGCGGGATCGCGTTCAGCTTTTACACCATCTCGTTCATCGGGCTGATCAGCAGCCGCACCCAGCCCTCTGAAACCGGCATCGTGCTTGCGCTTTACACGGTCACAATCGCAGGTTTGGTCAATATCGTCGCTTCACCCATTGGGGGAGCCATCTTCGACGCGATCGGCGCGAGGTGGCTCTATGCTTTTTCTGCAGCGGGCTACATCATCGGCGCAGTCAGTCTGTGGATCACTCGTCCACCCGATACTTTCAAAACAGGCGAAGCATAAGTTAGGCGTTATACTTAATTAAAATCTTTATCACACTGGATGGTAAATATGGGAAACAAGGATCAACGACTTTTTGGCGGCATTGAAGGCGGCGGGACAAAATTTGTTTGTGCGGTGGGAACTGGACCGGATGACATTCGAGCCGAGGTGCGATTCCCGACCACATCTCCGCAAGAGACGATGGCGCAAGCCGTGGATTTTTTTCAACAACAGGAAAATAGATTCGGCAAACTTTCTTCGATCGGATTTGCCTGTTTCGGTCCGCTCGACCCGAGACCTGATTCACCCACCTATGGATATATCCTCCCGACAGCAAAGGTAGGCTGGACGAATGCAAACGTTGTCGGCGCCCTGCGCTCAGCATTCGATATTCCGATCGCGTTCGACACCGATGTGAACGGCGCGGCATTGGGAGAATGGCGCTGGGGCAATGGCAAAGGCTTAAGTACCTTCATGTATCTGACCATTGGCACAGGCGTTGGCGGCGGAGCATACACCGAAGGCAAACTGCTTCATGGATTGCTCCACCCTGAAATGGGACATATCCCGCTTCCACACGACAAACAAAAGGATCCTTTTGAAGGCGCCTGCCCGTTTCATGGAGATTGCTTTGAAGGTCTCGCTTCAGGCGTAGCCATTGAAAGACGATGGGGACAAAGAGGCGGCACACTTCCGCCAGAACATCCCGCATGGGATCTGGAAGTTGAGTACATTTCCCACGCCCTTGCCGCCTATTCCTATACCATTTCCCCCCAACGAATTATTCTTGGCGGCGGGGTCGGGCAAATACCGTACCTTCTTCCGCGCATCCAACACCGAACGAGGGAAATGATCAACGGGTATATTAAGTCTCCGTCCATTTTGGAAAACATTGATCAATATATCGTTCACCCCGGTCTTGGGAATCTATCTGGTGTACTGGGCGCGATCGCGCTGGCAGAACTAGCTTTGGTATAAAAAAAATTCGCAAATAAAAAACGCCTTAAGTAAGGCGTTTTTTATTTGCTGGATATCAAACCAATAACCTGCGGGAAACCCTGTTCAATAAAAACCACAAGATTGAAAGTACAATCGCAAAAGCAACCACATGCCAAAGTCCGGTATATTGATCGCCAATTGCAAGCCGGGAGAGGGTTTCGATCGGTGAAACTTTCAAAATCGTTCCCAGGGATACAGAAGCCAACAAGACAAGAGAGTAAACAAACTGAGACCGCTCCCGGTCTTTCAGCATGGAAGCTCCCAGAGCAGCAAGTGTTGAGGCGATCCCGGCGACACAAATCGACAAAATCATAATTAACGAGGTGTTCTGAATTTCTACCCCGTTCATTTGAAGCAGGGAAAGCCACGCAACGCATTGAGCAAAGGCAAGCGCCATCGCAGCAACGATCTTGGCATTGACCGCACCGTTAACCGTCAGAGGCGCAGATAAAAGGGTTTGAAAGGTATTATTCTCCACTTCCTCGGTGATAGAGTCAATCACCATGCTGCCAGCCACGAAGGCTGGAAAAAACATCAACATGGGCAGAAGTACGGAATAAACGAATTCAAAAGATGTCGCCGGCTTACCTTTCAGATCGGTGTAGCGTACATCAATACCCTGCTGAGCTCGAAGATAATTTTCATATTGCTTAAGCGGTTCCTGCACCACCATGCGGATCAACGCGCTGACCGCATCTGAGTTTGGCAGGTACAGCCGAATATCTGTAGTAGAAGACTCCTTTTCAGGGACCACAAAAATTGCGCTTACCTGGTTGTCGAACAAGGCGATCTCTGCATCCTCCAATGTCCCAAACGTCGTGACCTGAAGCCCGCGCTGCACAAGAAACTGATGAAGCATATTTTCTGAAGGACCCACCATGCCGATCTTAATGCCTGATCCGCTGAAACGCATGATCGTATCGGCATCATAAAGAGACAACATGCCAAGCAGCAAGGCCGACGAAAACGAAGCAATAAATAACTGGATCAAGATCGAGATGATGATGGTTCGGTCCCGCAGTACCGAGCCAAGTTCCTTTTTTATGACTGCCAAAAACGGTATCACTACATCCCTCTCATCACGTACACATTATAAAAAAAGTGCGCTGCCGTGCCGATCCCCAAGGCAAGCCAGTAGGGAAATCTTGCCTGCGTTCTCAACAATGAAACAATGGAAGTAAAAACAAAATGCGCGACCAAGGGCACAAGTAGAAATATCCCCGCGCCAAATAAAGCTCCTGAAACCTGCGTCTGCGAGACAAAGCTGATGGAAACCAGGAGCAGCAACTTCTCACCAACGAGAAAACCCAGCGCGGAGAGGAATGACAGCCCAAGTATGCTGCGCCAGGATGTCACCACCTTATGCTCTGCGAGAACGGTGATCCCAATTGACTTGACAACCTCTTCAACGAAGGCTGACGCCAACAAAGTGGCACCCAGGATCAAGCCAAGAGGCAGGTTGGAAGCAAAGGCAAGGAAGACCACCTGGGTCATATACACCGCTGGGATCACCAGCAAACTCCACAACGGGACAGAAAAGTATGGTCGGCTATGAGCCAGCATCAGGTAGATCGCATCGGAGATCTTGCGAGAGATGGATCTATAACCCATCAAAAATTCTTCATTCAGCATCCGAGTCCCGGCAAACATCGCAAACCCAAATATTGCCGCCATGGGAAGGGACGGAAACAGGTATTCGCGCCAGCCAAACGGTTCTTCCCGATACATTTTGACCGCAAGGGTCAGTGGGGAGATGTAAGCCAACTCACTGGTATTGGTAAACATGGCTGGAAAAACCAGGTACGCGGTGGTCAATGTGGTGACCAGCATCGCAATAAAGGTTGTGTCTTTGAATGTCCGGTAAAACAAAGGCACCATCAGGTAGATCGCAAAAATGAACATAATGGTTGGCGCGAAGATCGCCAAGGCAAGCGGGATATTGCCTTTGGTCAGGTAGGCGATAAGCGCTGTCGTGGTGAGCGCAAAGACGGCATACGGGAGCATCTTGCCCAGGATGATCTGCAATGGAGTGATCGGCGCGGACAGCAAGATCGTCAGTCTGCGATTGATCTTTTCATCCATGAAACTGCTCGTGAAGAAGATACTGATAAATGTAATGGGGAGGATATATAACAAAGCAACGATCACTTGCGTGAACGGAGCCGGGGGCGCGGTCAAAGACGGGACGATCGTTTCGTCAGGCTCCAGTTCTCCCAATTGGGTATCCGGGGCAATTAATGCCTGCCCGGTTGGTGAGCCAAGGTAGTTGATCCCGACACGCAGCGGAAAAGCCTGCTCAAAGGTATAGGTATTACCGATCCGCTCCAGTTCTTTCAATTCCAAATATTGTTTTAGAGCCCTGACTGCGAATTGCGACTTATCATCTTCCCGGAACATAACCCGGGAATCTTCTATGAATACATCAATGGCAGATCGGTCAAGAAGCGCAATGCCTTCGGCTCGATCCACTTCAACCACGGCAAATCGGCTATCTTGAATAACGGGTACATCACCCGACACGCCAACACGATACAACCCGCTCCCGAGCGACACGGTGTCACGAAGCGTATAAGCAGACAGACCCAATACTGCCAATAATAGGACCACCGCGGTCGGGCTTGCGCCGCCGCCAAAACGTTTTCGCAGGCGTGTTATCTCACGCCAGGCGATGGTTAATATTTGATGCATGGGGGTTATGTTCTCAGCGTGATGATTTGCGATAAAATGGATTTATGATTCAACTTAACGATGTAATCAAACAATATAATGATACTACAGTCGTGGATAAATTAAATCTGCACATCGCGCAGGGCGAGATCGTGGGTATTATCGGTCACAACGGAGCAGGGAAAAGCACCACCCTCAAAATGATCGCCGGTTTGATCGAGCCCACCTCCGGCGGGATCAAGGTCATGGGGCGGGACATTCAAAAAGAAGGCGTGAAAATTAAGAAGCACATCGGCTATCTGCCGGAAGAAAGCCCGCTTTATGAAGCCATGACCGCCCAGCAGTATTTGCTGTTCTTTTCAGAACTTTATCAAATGCCGCGCCAGAAAGCCCTGACACGCATCGATCAACTTTTAAACTCTCTCGGGCTGCCCGAAAAGAACAAGCTTACGGGAGAATTTTCAAAAGGGATGAAACGCAAGACGGCCATCGCCCGAACCCTGCTGCACGATCCCGACCTGCTGATCCTCGACGAGCCCAATTCCGGGCTGGATCCGCTTACCTCATTTTTTATCATCAACTATTTGAAATCTTTGCGCAAGGAAGGGAAAACGATCATCTTAAGCGCGCACAACCTTTTCCATGTGGAAACCATTTGTGACAGGGTGGGGATCATCAAAAACGGAAAACTTTTGGTCTTCGACACCATGGAAGCTATACGCGCCAAACTCGGTAAGCGCGAATATCAAGTCATCTTCCACACAGACCAGAAACTGGATTTTGAATCGGTCAATGGTAATTATATTTTCCGAGCTGTCGAAGTGGATTCGATAGCCGCGATGCTTGAAAACATCTCAGCCAACAAATGGACACTAATGGACCTCTCCATGAAAGAATCAGCGCTGGAAGAGATCTACGTAAAATTGATGACCAATTGATAAACATCCTCCAAAGCCTCAACGCCTAAACCGCAAGGCATGGCGCCTGGCCGATCACTTGTGTGATCCACGGATATGGCAGAAACGTCGTAACCGCCCGCATTGGAAAGGAGAGACATTCAGAAGATTATTCGGCTGCCTCTTTTCAATCGGGGGCAGCCTTTAATTTACTGGAATACCTATGGACTTGAAAATACTTCTGCAAATCTCAGCCCGCGATCACTCGCATCTCTGTCCTCGTCAGATCCTTGGCGTACGTCTGGGGCTGGCAGGGATGAACGCATTAGGATTTGAAGAACCGCCAGGCGAAAAACAGTTGATCGTCATCACCGAAACAGATGGTTGTTTCGTGGACGGGCTTTCCGCTGCGACAAAATGCACGGTCGGTCATCGCACTCTGCGGGTTGAAGATAACGGGAAAGCAGCTGCGATCTTCGCAGACGCCCGATCTGGTCGTACGATTCGAGTCGCTCCCAAACCAGAGATTCGTCACCTAGCCTGTATATACGCCCCTGAAGAATCCCAATCATACATGGCGCAAATGCAGGCTTATCAGGTAATGCCGGAAAATGAAATGTTCTCTTTCATGGAAGTACGCCTAAAAACGAGCTTGGAGAGTCTCATCTCCCGACCGGGACTGCGCGTTAATTGCGCCGAATGCGGGGAAGAGATCATGAATGAGCGTGAAGTGTACAAAGATGGGCATCCCCTCTGCCGGTCGTGCGCAGGCGATTCTTTTTACACCCAGGGCAACATCTCACCTATCAAATAAAACTCCCAGTCCACCCCACCTAACATTTTTGTAAACAAGCCGATCGCAGACCGATTCAAACTTTACAGATGTACAATAGATTCACTTGAAATATTAAATTTATCGGTATTTACTTCTCCTCAGACTGACTCTCCGCGCTTGGCAAACAATAGGGTGACCCGTATGGATGTAATCAGATCAGCATCAAGATTTTTCAACAATCTCATCGACGTCCCAAGCATCGACCCCGATGACTCCAGAAGACGGAAGCTATTAAACATAATCCTGATGGGCATGTTTTTGATCGCGATCATCACTGTGATCCTTTCAGTGATCGCCAAAGTTTTACAGTTTACCGGTGCCGAAAATATCTCGGGGATCCTGATCGCCTCCATTGCAGGGGTCATCAGTTGCTTTCTTGTATATCTGATCAACCGCTTTTGGTCGGGAACCATTGCAAGCGTCATCTTTCTGCTTATCTTTGTATTCATCATTACCCTGGCAGACACCCTGCACGAGTTGACGAATGGAAGAAGTATTTATCTATTATCGATCCCGATCATTATTGCCGGAGTCTTACTCGGCTCCAAGGCAAGCCTGGCATTTTGGGGCGTGGCAACACTTGAGTTCATCATCCTTGGCTACAACGAGATCAACCTCCCCGCGATCATGAGCTTCCTATGGCTAGCCACCATCGCCTGGCTATCGGCTCGCAGCCTGGAACACGCCCTCAAGGACCTGCGAAATATCAACGCGGAGCTGGATCGGCGTGTGATCCAAAGAACTCACGAGCTCACCGAGTCTCTCTCCCGTGAAAGGATCGAAACCGGTCGCCGGGACGCGATATTGAACGGCATCGCCGATGGAGTGGTGGTATTCGATCAAAGCGGATTGGCGATCCTTGCCAATCCATCCATTTCAAATATGATCGACATGCCCCTCGAAAAGATTATTGGAAGCACGATCAACGAACTGCTATCCAGCGGACTAAAAGCCGGCGGACGGGAAACCCTGGAGGCGCAGCTTGAACGGTCGTCCAGCAGTTTTTCAAATCTCCGAATTGAGTGGGAGAAAAAGACTCTACTGATCAATGCCTCGGAAGTGCGCGATGACCGTAATCAGCCGACCGGTATTGTCGCGGTCCTGCGCGACTTTACCCGTGAAGCCGAGCTCGAAAAAATGAAAGACTCCTTTATAGCGATCGTCTCGCACGAACTTCGCACACCGCTCAACGCCATTCTCGGTTATGCAGAAATGTTCAAGGAGGGTGTTTACGGTCCGATGAACGAAAAGCAGTTGAGCGTAACTCAACGGATCATGATGAACACCCAGCGCCTGTTGTCCATCGTCAGTGACCTGCTGGATCAGGCGCAGATCCAGGCAGGGAAGCTGAAGACCCGCATGGTATCCTGCGTCCCCGCTGAACTCCTTGAAAATTTCCGCGGGGTGATGGAAAAGATCGTCACAGACAAGGGACTCCCCTTGTTCACCGAGTTGGACCCTGCTCTGCCATTGAAGATCCTCGGCGATCCGCAGCGCCTGCATCAGATCATGGTCAACCTCGCTAACAATGCGGTCAAGTTCACAGACAAAGGCGGCATCACCGTCAGCCTTCTATTGGTGGATAAATCACAATGGTGTATTAAAGTGTCCGACACTGGGCGGGGCATTCCAAGCGAAGCCCAAAAATATATCTTCGAATCCTTCCGGCAAGTGGATGCCGCCAGCACCCGTCAACATGGGGGTGTCGGATTGGGGCTTTCAATCGTCAAGCAATTGGTGGAGATAATGCACGGGCGGATCGAAGTTGAAAGTAAATATGGCAGTGGCAGCGTGTTCACAGTAACACTGCCGCTGATCGTTAATGCTGAAGCGCAAACCCAACCCATACCCTTGATTGAGGAGTGATCCATGCCCGAACTAGCGATGATCATCGAAGACGATGAAGACTTGTCTGAAATTTTCGGTCAAGCCTTGACTGCAGCCCACTTCAATGTGGAGATCGTTCGAGACGGGACGGTTGCCCAGCGCCGATTAAAAGAACTCAAACCCGATGTAGTGATCCTTGATATGCATCTTCCAAACATCCCAGGGATCGACCTTCTCCGTCAGATACGTGAAGACCACAGGCTTGAAAAAACCAGAGTGGTGATCACAACCGCAGACGCACTAATGGGCGAATCCTACCGCAACCAGGCAGACCTTGTACTGATCAAGCCGATCACTTTCACCCAACTACGTGACCTGACCAGCCGGCTGCACAGATAACTGTGCGCTCACATTTTCCGACCAAATCAGCTTTCCTCCAAAGAACTTCATGGCGACATGAAGTTCTTTTTAACATCGCCCACGATCTCTGATTCCATGAATTGTCAGTGATATACTTGCGCCAATTTCATATCAGCGAGGAGGAAGAGACGATGGCAAGCAATGCTACTAAGTCTGTATCCACGCGCCGCGAGCGTGTGGCCTGGTACTTGTATGATTTTGGGAATTCTGCCTATGCTTCAGTTGTTTTACTGGCAGTATATTCATCTTACTTTCAAAAGCAGGTAGTCGGCGGCGCGGAAGGCTCGCGCCTTTGGGGGCTGACGATCTCGATCGCAATGATCCTGGTTGCGATCGCGGCGCCGATCATGGGGGCGATCGCAGATTATTCCGGAGCAAAGAAAAAATTTCTGTTCTTCTTCACAACTCTTTCGGTCCTCTTCACCGCCTTGTTATTCTTTACCGAAAAGGGAACCATCGCCCTGGCGATCATTTTCTTCCTGCTGGCTGAGATCGGCTACCGGGCATCGCAAGTCTTCTACGATGCGCTCCTGCCGGAGATCGCAGAACATGGTGAAATGGGACGTGTCGCAGGTACAGGTTGGGCGATCGGCTCCGCTGGTGGAATTGCCATCCTGCTGCTGATCCTGCCGCCCATCTTGATGACAAAGAGCAGCCTCATGGTTGTGCGCGGCTCCCTCATCGCAACCGCCATCTTCTTTGCCCTGGCTGCCATCCCCATTTTTCTCTGGCTCAATGAACGCGCGAAGCCGCAGACACTGCCGCACGGTGAAAATTATTTCAGTGTCGCATTCAAACAACTAAGCGGAACGATCAAGGCGGCAAGGGGATTTAATGAATTCCTGAAGTTCATGCTCGCCTATCTCATCTACAACGAAGGCGTGATCATCGCGCTGGACTTCGCTGCCATCCTGGGCGGAATCTTATTTGGTCTGGAACAGACCGGGCTGATCATATTCTTTATTCTTGTTCAAGCTACCAACGTACTTGGGGCGTTGATCTTTGGAAATTTGCAAGATCGATTCGGCGGCAAACGATCGCTGAGCATTTCGATCATGTTGATGGTCGCCTGTATTGCTGCTCTTTACTTTGCGCAAAACCAAACTCACTTCTTTATCATTGGAGCCTTCGTAGGTGTGGCAATGGCTGGCGTGCAGTCGGTAAGCCGTGCCATGGTCGCAACCTTCAGCCCTCCCGGAAAGAGCGGCGAATTCTTTGGATTCTTCGCCCTCACTGGCCGCACATCTTCCTTCATCGGTCCTGCAGTTTTCGGCTGGCTCGCTGCAGAGTTGACCCTGTGGTACCAGTCGCAGGGACAGGTGGTTGAGCTCGCGGAAAAATCCGGGCATCGCCTCGCTGTGCTGTCGATCGGAGTCTTCCTGATCGTCGGCTGGGCACTGATGGCGCTCGTCAACGAGAAGAAAGCCCGCGAAGCAGCAACCATGAACGCTTAGTAAATGTCTCCGACAACAGCGATCATCACTGGCGCTGCGAGCGGCATCGGCAAACATTGGGCAGATACACTGCTGAAGCAGGGCGGCTGCCAGCTCGTGCTTGCCGATGTCAATGAAAAAGGACTGCGCGAATCGTTCACGCCCGGCGGGAATGTTCGCCTGCACGCTCTGGATATCCGCTCGGTGGAACAGTGGCAGCGTCTCGTTGACGACTCACTTCAACACTTCGGGCAGATCGACTATCTATTCAACATCGCAGGCATCAGCCGTCAATCTTTTTTTCTTTCGCAGCCGATCGAAAACATTGACCTGGTGCTCGATATCAACTTGAAAGGTCCGCTCATTGGCATGAGGCTGGTTGGCGAGGTGATGAAGAAACAAGGTTCAGGTCACATCATCAATGTCGGATCACTGGCAGGACTCTCCCCCACGCCGGGGAATGGGCTGTACTCAGCCGCCAAAGCGGGATTGAGGAACGCATCCATCGCCGCCGCCATCGAGTGGCGGACCATGGGCATTTCTGTCACTGTGATCGCTCCTGACCTCGTGGACACGCCCATTATGCAAAAGCATCTCGAAAGCGCGAACGAGGAAGTGGCATTGACATACACCGGCGTCACCCTCACGGTCCATGATCTGGAGCAAGCCTTTCGGAAAGCCATGCGTGACAAACCGCTGGAGATCAATCTTCCACGCTGGCGCGGATGGTTGACCAAACTCAATCACATCAGCCCGTCGATCATGTTCTGGCTGTATGAGCCCATGAAAAAACGCGGCATGAAGCGTTTCGAACAGATCCGCAAGCAAAGGCTCGGGGCAGGGAAATGAATCAGACTCGGTATCGAAAAATCTTCATCACCGGCGCGCTCGGGTTTGTCGGTCGGGCGCTTTCGGCAGCCTACCGCGAACTCGGCGCACAAACCTGCGGACTTGATGTCCGTAGTGACGCTTCTGCAAATGTTATCGCTGGGGATGTCTCCCGCCCTGAAGAGTGGCAGCATGTGTTGACAGACTGCGACCTGGTCATCCATACCGCTGCCATCGTAACCAATAATGTCTCACGTGAAGAAGCATGGCGGGTCAATGTGCTGGGCACGCGCCGCGTGTTGGATGCCGCCATCAAAGCCGGTGTGAAGCGTTTTGTGCACGTCTCATCGCTGGCGGCGATGCGCTTCAATACAGAAGACAAGGCAGACGAGTCCGCGCCTGTGATGCCAACTGGAAATCCCTATGTGGATACAAAGATCGCAAGTGAGCAGGTTGTTCTCGCCGCGCATTCCGCAGGAGAGATCAACTGCACCATCATCCGCCCGGCTGATATTTATGGACCCAACTCCCGCCCGTGGACTTTAATCCCCGTGCAGATGATCCAAAAGGGACTGTTCCTTTTGCCTGCAAATGGGCAGGGCGTATTCCGCGCCATTTACATTGACGATCTGGTGAATGGCATCATGCTTGCCGCGGAAAAGAACGCGGGCATCGGGCAGATATTTATTTTGGGCGGCGAATCTGCAACCACCTGTGAAAAATTCTTTGGTCACTATTATCGGATGCTCGGCAAGGGCAGCCCACGCGTGATGAGCACCTCCACAGCCGTTG
>JAGNWT010000047.1 GCA_017985935.1 Anaerolineales bacterium
TGACCGCCTGGCGTGCGGAGCATGCCCGTTCGCATGAGTTGATCGTCACCCGCGCGGTCTGCAACGAAACCGCGGAACATATCCAACATATCCGCGGGCATCAGCCTCCAGGCGGGTTGACTCCCAAACCCAAGTGGTACGCAACGAACGAGACTGAAAATAAACTGCCCGGTGAGATCCGACCGTTTTATGTGAAGCCAACATCAGAGAAGGACTATGTGCCCGGCGCGAGTATTTTCTGGCTGCGCTTTGTTGATAAGGAACCCAATCAATGGCAGATCGCCAAGGGCGTGAAAACAAAAGATGAGGTGGGGCTGTTGCCGGGTGCTTTCCCGCCCGGTCCCAAACTGGACCCCAAGTCCAAGACCACCGGCTGGACCTATCAAAAGGGCGAAACAGTCACCCGCTTTCGCATGATCGAAAACCCGCAGACCAAGGTGGCGTCACGTCAAAGCCAATGGCTGCGATGGATCCATGAAGCCACCGTTGCCGAAGTGGGTGAGACCTCTGAAGGAATGATGGTCATCACCTTTGAGACCGCACTGCCCGGCGGAGATAAATCCACTTCCTGCTTGGGCATTCACAAGATGCCGTTGTGGTGGCATTTGTCCGATGGAACTGAGGAAGCTTATAACCGCGCCTTTGTTGGTTTTGTGCCCGAAGGACAGGTTCCAATGGAGCACCTGAAGACCATGCTTGATTGGAGCAAAGTTCTTCGTAAAAAGATCTGAGCTTGATCAGGTTATAGATAACAAAACGCCCCTCGCGATTTTTGCGAGGGGCGTTTTGTTATCTGCCAAGATCCACGACGATGTAATCACCGTAAGCACCATTGGAGTAGTAGGCATACCCAACTCCAATTTCTGCGGAGCGCGGATTGAGGATCGCATCCCGATGGATCTGATCGCCCATCCACCAACTCATTGCGGCTTGCGGGCCTCCTCCGCCGTAGATGATCTCTTCTGTAAAGGTCCCGGCGTAGCCCGATGCCAGTACCCGCGCATAGGATGACGAACCGTTCGAGCCGGTGTGGCTGATCATGTTATTGCAGGCCATATCTCCGGCGTGCGCCTGCGCTGATGCCGCCAATTGTGAGTTGACGGTCAATGCGGGCAGCCCATTGTTCGCGCGCTCAGCGTTGATCAGCGATTCGATCTGGCTGACGTAGCCTGCGTTTTGAGTGTAGTTGCAATTTGCGCCTCCGCCTGTGGAGCCTCCGCTCGAGGGGGTTGGGTTAAAGCCCGAGTTGGTTGGCGCGGCGCTCCCATTGCCGACAATGATCTTCACCCAAAAAGTTTTCTCGATGCCGATTGGGACGATCGTGTCGCTTGAATTATGCAGGGTAAAGTATCCGGTGTATGTTCCCTCTGCGGCGGGCGCGGTTAGATCCACTGAAACTTGCATCTTCTCCTGCGGAGCAGTGACAGCGATCGGCGCGGAAAGAGGCGCACCCATTTGGTCGCCGGCTGCAAAGTTCAAAGTGAAGTTGATCCACGGGCAGGTGCCGGTATTCTGAAATTCCCAGGTCTTGGTGAATTTTTCACCGGCATTCACGCGGGTATTATCCAGAACCGTGACATCTCGCAAGAGCACTGCGCCATCTTTGCAATTGGGCGGAGCGGTGATGGCAAGCGTGGGTGTGATGGTGATCGCCGGGATCGGTGTCAGCGTGGGGGGCACGTAGGATTGTTTGGTGGGCGGAAGGGTTGCTGTGATGAAATCCGGTTCGGAGGTGACAGGCGGGCCCGAGTCCACATCTACCGAGATGCAGGAGGCGAGAAGGAATATAAGCAGGAAGGCGGGGATTATTTTTTTCATGGGGTCCATAAGGATTTAGAACATCATCATTTGTCCGGTGGATTTTTCCACCGGGTCACTGGCGATCTGCTCTTGAAAAGTTTCGCGGGTCAAGATCGGAACTTCAAGCAGGGTGCGCAACAAACGGTATTTCACCAGCGAGTGCTTTCTCATCCGTGCGGCGAGCGCAGGATTGCTTTCCAATTTGTAGGCGGCCAGCGCGGCGCGTCCACCGGGGATGACGATGATGGTATTCGGTTCTGAGTCTTGCAGGGCGCGCCCGATCAATGCCGAGGCGAGGACATTGAAGACCTGCACGGTTTTTCCATCTTCCGTCCAGCGCAGAATTTTATCCTGCCGGCTGGTCTTGTAACCCAGTCGCTGACCAATGGAGTCGATCAAGCCGTAAACGGAAGATAATTCTTCACGCCTCGCAGAAGAAACATCTTCGATGCGAAGCTTCCAGGCTGCGCCCTGCTTCTCGGCATAAGAATTCATGATGGCGTAGATCAGTCCCTTTGAGGGGGTCTGCAGCCCATCAAAGCGCGGGTTAAGATCGTTCTCCACTTCAATGTAAACGGTATCGGGATTCTTTTGCAGGAAGTTGACGATCGCTACTTCCACCCGGTCAGAGAGCGAATCTTGCGGCTGCCCCTGTTCCGCTTCTTCCATCGACCGCAAACCCCAGACGCCTGTTTCCACACTTTCACCGGTTGAGTAATGGATAAATCGATCATCCTGCTTCAATGAAGAAACGAACCAATCGTTCGTGCTTCGCAGGTCCTCATCGAACTCGAATCCTTTTTCCTTGAGCGCGTTGGCTTCAGCCAGAGCGGTCAGTCCCGCCGTATGAACATGCAAATATTTTGCCGGTTCGCCGCGTTCGGTCAGGTAATTTTGGATCGCGTTTTTTAAAATGCCCATGTCTGTATTTTTTGCGGACTTTTTCTGCTCATTCTTCCAGATCAATTGTGCCGGGTCATACTCCGTCCGCAGGGCTGCGCTTTGCAAAGAAAATCCAGATGCGCTCGCCGCGGTGAACACAGAAGTCAGGTAGGCGGGCTCAGGTTCAGGCAGAAGAGCAAAGAAGGGAACGCCTTCGGGCAGCAGATCGCTTAAGTGATTGAATGCGGCGTGCAAGGCGGTCGCGTTCCACGCCCAGTCATATCTTCTGCGACGCAGGGCAACCTTGTAGGGTTCCACAGCTTCCTTGCCCCACAACCAACCCGCCCATAAAGCGGAAAGAGTCCAAAAGGCCTGGTTGGGGCGGGGGACAGAACCGATGACCGCAGCAATGGGAATTTCTTTCTTGACCACTTGAGCAAGGTCTTTCAACCTGCCTTCGTAGATGAGGATGCCGCCCGTCTCAGGGATCCGTGCGGGCCACGCCGCGCATGCCACGGGCGAGCCGGTTTCTGTCCACAGGCTTAATCCACGCTCGAGCATCATCCACACATTGTGCTCGCGGAATTGATTCGGCGTGCTCAACTGCTTTGGTCTCGGGCGCTCCGCTGGATGAGCCCAGATGGTGTTTCCCGCATCACATGCGATGAGCACCAGCGCAGTTAATGCTCTTTTACGTTCGGGGGTCAGGTGCAAACTATCCAGCCGGTTGATGATGGTGGTGAGAACATACAATGGTCTGGGCAGGTAATGTTGAATCGCTTCCTCTGCGTAAAAGCGGTCTTCATCATTCAAGGCGATGACCTTCTCAAAGGCGCGTGAGCGATGCAGAGAGTCTGTCTCTGCGATCTTGCGCGCACGAAGCACATCATCTTCAGTGGCGGGACGTTCACCTGCATCACCGCATTGGCTGCACTCGTAGATGCGCGCATAAGGCGCGTCATCCATTTTTCGCCAGAGGAAGGCCTGGGCATGGACGGGCTTGCTGCATTTTTCGCAGGTCGTGAGGTAAAGCGATTGCAAATGCCCGGCGAGTCTTTCCTCTCCCTTTTTGACCGATCCCAGATCGGCAAGCGCGGCCGTGAAATCAGACTGCGCGGGCGGGTTTGCGAACATTTCCAATAGAAATCGCGTGATGGGATTGTTGGCTGTCACCAATACACGGTATCCGCTGCGCGCGGCTTCCAAAACCAGCCGCGGGGAGAACCCGAACGGGTCGAGCAGCCAGTTACCGGCTGGGTTGAGATGCGTGAGCCAGGCAGAGATCACCCCCTCTTCCAGCGGAGGCAGGAAGCGTGAGAGCGGTCCGGCTTCGGCGGGCTTCATCCCGGGGATGTAGGGTTGCGGATCCATATTGGTTAAGTATACATCCCCCCGTCAATAGGTCTGGCGAAATTTATAACGGGTCGGAGAGCGCCTTGCGCGGGGCTGAGTTCATATCGATCTCGATGGCAGAGAGGAGGATCTGGATCCCGAGGATCACAGAGAGTGTGGGCAGCATGACCGTTCCCGTGGGGGCGGGAATGTTCTGGCTTGCGTATTGGACCCATTTTATGCCGCCAAATATTCCGCCGAAGAGCAGGAGCGGAATTCCGATCAGCAGGTAGAGCGATACCATCGAGAAATCGTAAAGATAGTAGCGCAGAAGCATGCGCCGAAAAAATATCGTGGACAATTTATAAGGGAACTCGAATAAGGCGCGCCGAATTGACAGGCTGGAGGTCTCGCTGCCATAGCGGGCAGGCATGGGGATGTCTAAAACCAGTGCGTTGAGCAAATATAGATTGGCAAGCATGGAGGTTTCAAAGAAATATCGGCGATCTATTTTGTCGAATGGAAGCCGGGCGAGAACCTCGGCGCGGATGGCGAAGAATCCGTTCGTTGGGTCGAACAGGTTCCAATAGCCGGTTGCCACTTTGGTGAGGAAGCTTAGCCCAAGGTTTCCCACGCGGCGCACGAAAGGCATCATCTGCAGGGACTTGAAATCACGGAAACGATTTCCTTTCGTATAGTCTGCTTTGCCTTCGATCAAAGGCTCGATCAAGGCCGGGATTCGAGCCGGGTCCATTTGGCCGTCGCCATCAAGTTTGATGATGATCTGCGCGTTAAGTTCAAGCGCCTTTTGGAATCCGGTGAGCATGGCGCCGCCCACCCCTTGATTTTGCAAGTGTCGGAGGAGAAGGATACGCTCATCTTTTTGCGCGGCGGCGGTTACTCGCTCAAAAGTGGAGTCAGGCGAAGCGTCATCTACAACGATAATGTGTTTGATGTACGGGGGCAGGCTGTGTAACACCGCTTCGATGTCGCGTTCCACCCGATAAGCGGGTATCACCATTGCAATAGCATAAGCGGAAAAATTCATCGCGGGGATTGTAACCGAAAAGGTGATAGAATCTCAAAAAGGAAAAACTTATGGCGTCCGGGGAACAAATTCTCATTGTTGAAAGCGATCCAGATATTGCTGATTTGATCGGAAGGCAATCGCTACAGCCGCTCGGGTATCAGGTGAAGGTAGTGGGAGATGCCGCCGCGGCGATTAAATTTGCGCTCCAGACCGCCCCCAGCCTGATTCTCGTTAATCTTAATTTGCCCGGGCTGAGTGGAAAAGACATGCTGGCCGCCTTGGGGGCTCAAGGCGTAAAGATCCCGATCATTGTGATCGCTGAAAAAGGACAGGAATCCGACGCCATTCAGGCTTTTCGCCTCGGTGCTTCTGATGTGATCTTTTGGCCTGTGCGCGATGCGCAGGTCGTTTCCATTGTTGAGCGTTCTCTGCGCCAGACCCGTGAATTGCGTGAACGTCAAAAGTTGGGGAGTCAGCTCGACGCAATGAATGCCGAGATGCAAAAGAGACTGCGCGATCTAACGACCGTGCTCTCCATTGCGAAGGCGGTCATCTCCATCACCGATCAAAGACTGTTGTTCGATAAGATCCTCGAAAGCGCCTTGAAGGTGGCTGAAGCGGATGTTTGTTGGTTAATGCTGCGCGAAGATCGGAGTAATGCTTACATCTTGCGCGCGCACCTTAATCTGCCGGATTCATGGGCGAAGAAAATGAATCAGCCTGTGGATGATGGCATTAGCTCGCTCGTGGCGCTATCTGGTGAGATACTCACCATGAACGGCTCGCCGCTTCAGAAGTTAAAAGCCTCCGCTTTAGGCAAGTCGATCTGCGTGGTTCCGATCAAGATCCAAAGCGAAGTGATCGGTTTGTTGATCGTTGCTCGAAAGACAGACCGGGAGTTTTCACGCGAAGCGCAATCTCTACTCGAAGCCATGGCCGACTTCGCATCCATTTCGCTGGTCAACTCTAGATTGTTCCGCGCTTTGGAGAAAAATGTTGAAACAGCCCGTGCCGGAGAGAAGCATCGTTACGCCGCGCTTGAGTCGATACGGAACGAGATCCGCACAGAGATACAAGCTGCGAACTATCCATTAAATCTGGTTTTAACAGAACTGCCCGGCGCGCTCAACCCTGATCAAAAGCAGGCGCTTGAGGCGGTGCAGGCTTCGCTTCAAAGGCTGTCGCGTTCTTCCGAGAAGACCATCGTCCCTAAAAAATAAACTGCAAAAGACATCACAGACATTATGGCGAAACAAGACATCATTCTGCTGGCGCTGAATCCATCTCCGATCCTGGATTTGATGGAACGCACCCTGCGCGCAGGTGGATATGAAGTGTCTACCGTCCACGATCAGGCGGCCTTGAATCGGTCTGTTCAGGAAGCCATTCCCGCTTTGATGATCATCGGCGAAAAGTTTGCTTCGGATGATGGCTTTGTGGTTTCCAGAGATCTGCTTGCTCGATTCCCCACCTTGCCGATCATTTTGTATGCTGAGAAGGATATGCCCGGGCTTTCCAAGTCTGCTTTGAAGTTTGGGCTGAGCGGTTACCTGTATCCGCCGCTGACCATGGGCGATATCGTGGATGAAGTTCAACGCAGTCTCAACCGTGCGCGCGGACTGGGTGACTGGCTCCGCCGTGAAGTGAGGCGCACCACTTCGTCGCTGGAAGAAAAAGCCAAGATATCCGAGACCGAGCGCTTCAAGATGGAAGCCATCATCGGCAATATTCAGGATGGTGTGGTCGTCATGGATGAACAGCATCGCATCCTGCTTGCCAACCGTTCTGTATATGATGTGTTTGGGTTGGAAGAGAAAAGCATCGTTGGCAGGCGTATTGAAGAAGTTATTCAGAACGAAGATCTGAAAGCCTTGATCCAGCGTTCGAACGATCTGCCCTTGAAATATCACGAGATCAATTTCGACGATGGGCGGGTGTTCAATGCCCAATACACGCCCATTCCCAAAATCGGTTCCGCGATCACCATGCAGGATATTTCCTATCTCAAGGAACTGGATCGACTAAAAAGCGATTTTATTCATACAGTTTCACACGACCTGCGATCCCCGCTGACCGCGATCCTCGGTTATACAGAATTGATCGAGCGCACCGGTCCGTTAACTCAGAACCAACAAGAATTCCTGCGCCGTCTTCAGGGCAGCATTCAGCACATCACCTCGCTGGTGAATGACCTGCTTGATCTTGGCCGCCTGGAAGCGGGTTTTGATACCCGCCGGGAAGTTGTTCATCTTGAAGGTGTGTTGAAATATTCCCTCGATATGTTCGAACCCCAGATCAGGAAAAAAGAAATCAAGCTGCAGACCAAGATCGCAGGCAGCCTGCTTGGGCTCCGCGCAAACCCGATCCGTATTCGGCAAATGATCGATAATCTGGTTGGGAATGCCATTAAGTACACCCCGGCCGGCGGAAGTATTGATATCAGCATATCCATGCAGGAACATCAGATCATCCTGAAAATTGAAGATACCGGACCGGGAATTCCGCCCGATGAGCAGAATCGAATATTTGAAAAATTCTTCCGGGCAACCAATGCACCCGAAAATGTAGAGGGGTCAGGGCTGGGATTGGCGATCGTCAAGTCGATCGTAGAGAGTCATCAGGGGCGGGTATGGGTTGAATCAATAGTGGGGAAGGGCTCGACCTTTATCGTTTTGCTTCCTTCACAAGAATAGCAAGGTAACAAACGAATAGTGACTTAAATACGTTGCCGCTGAGTGAACACTCAGCGGCAACTTTCGCCAAAGGAGGAGACTGGAGGAGCATATTGGAGGTGTCTTTGTTCCGTCTCCGCTCTTATGTTAGTCTATTTTCTCAGTGCGAACCAATGTAAAATGTCACTGCTTTTATGTGATAATATTCACAAACGAATTACAGGCTGTTGAGGAACAGAAATACCTGGGCGATCGCCTCTTCCAAACTTGCATATGACTTTACGCTTAGCCCAGAATCTGCGTTGCCAGTGATCATCTTGGAGACACGGCGTTCCTGATGATGAATGCACAACACGGGTTTGCCGATATTCAAGGCGTACCCGATCTCGTAACCAACTCCATGAGACGGCACGCTGACCTCTGCGATCAATGCGTCACATTGCTCGATCCATTTCGTGTCACGCTCGTACACTTCCTGGGGTGTGATAGACCTTTCATTGTCCATCACATCAGATTGCACCAGATGTGAAGTCGGGATGATGTGACCCTCTTTTTCAAGCGCGGTCACGATCTGTTGATAAGCGCTCTCGAACTCTCGTCCGCCAGTGATTGAACAGGCAAAGTAAATGTTCATTTATCTTTTCCCGGCAGCCGCGAAAGGATCGAGTTCTCTCGTCTCTGTTGAGACGGAGATGAACCGGATCCCGACCGCATGCTTTCCAATTCCGCGCTCAGTTTCATCCAGTCTTTTACAAGGATCACAATGTGAGGTGTCTTATCCTTGAAGAAGAGCGGCGAAAGGAAGAAGCGCAGCGCGGTCTGCGACATTGGCATGGCATTGACAGAGATCACGATCGCGGTCATCTTTGCAATGGGTTGAATGATATCCGCCTGCCACTTCGTAACGCTGTTGGATGGGAAGAGGATTCCCATGTTTGCCGATGTGGTGCGTTGAAATCTTCTGTAGGAAATATTCAGGCGCAGAAGGGGCGTGGCAATTTTGAGATGGTCGCTGAACGGCTGCACATAGGCGGCCTTGCGGATCAGAAGCAGAAACAGCCCGGTGACAAAGCAGAACGCGCCGATGCTTGCGAAGATGAGCCAGCGCCATTGCTCAAATCCCCAACTGTACAGCGCCCAGGATAGCCCGCCTAACGCGCCTCCCAAGGCGAGGATCGCGGGCCACCAACGATCGATCATGTGGGTGTAAACGACAAGAGGATAACGACGTCCGCCTTTTGCCATTTTTATTTATTCGCTCCCTTTTTGACCTTTTGCCTGATCGCTGTTTAACTGGGCGCTCAGCTGGCTGATGGCTTGGGTGAGATGCTGCCCTTGCAGGCTGAAGGTGATGTCACCCCGGGTCTTTTCAATGATGCCGCGTGCCAGGTCGGTCTGGCGGCGCAAGCCATTGGTGATGGCGTCCGGGTAGTCCATGGTGACCATGACCGAATAGATCTCGTCCATGATGTTAAGTAGACGCTCCACTTCCTGCGAGTATCCGTGGCGGAGGATGTCGAGACTGCGGCGGCGCAGCTCGCCGACGACTTCCGCCAACCCGTTGAGATAGGTCGCGGGTTCAACGACCAGTTCTTCGGGAGTCAGGAGCGGCTGATTCATGATCAACGCGCAGGTGACGTTCGCTTCCACAAATTCCTTCAGAGCATCTTGTGTATATCCCGCGTAATACAGATCGGGGTAGGATGCTAGAGAATCACGCAGGGTATCTGCCAGTTGACGGGCTTCCTGCAGGTGAGTGTTCATGGTGTCGGTTTCGTCGCGGTGCACGGCACGGATGGCAAGGGAACAGGCGCGTGTTAATTGACGCGCCTGTGCAAGAGCCTGATCACGAGCTGATGTGCGTGCATCGAATATCTTTCGAATGCGGTCTGTGATCTGTTCTAGTTTATGCATGATGGTTTAGGTTTCTTTGGGAGGTTCCGGCGGCTGTTGAAATGGACGGAAGAGGTTATCGGCAAGTGAGTTGTTGGTGGGGAGGTTGATCTCTCCGAAAGCGGCTTCGTAGCGGGCGATATTTTCAGTAAGGGCCTTGACCAGTAATTTTGCGCTGAGCGGGGTCATGACCACACGTGAGCGGATCTTGGCGCGGGGTTCGCCGGGAAGCAGGTGGGCGAAATCGAGCACGATATCTGCCGGAGAGTGGGCAATGCGCGCCAGATTGGCGTAAACCAGCTCGAGGTCGGCTGGAAGTTCAAGCACAGGTCCCTGGGCTTTTGGGGGTGTGGGAGGTGTTGTCATGGGTGCGTCCAAAAAATCGTTTGGGTGGGATTGAAAACTTCGGAAGCTTTTCGGCTTCCGAAGTTCGGAGCATGATCGTTCAGACTAGAATGGAATGTCGTCTTCGGGAGGAAGCTCGGCCATTTCCATGCCGCCGGAGACAGGTCCGCCCTCGCCGCCTTCACCCCGCGAGGAGAGGAAGCGCACGTTGGATGCAGTGATCTCGTAGGATGCGCCTGCTGAACCGTCTGACTTGGTCCAGACGCGCGGTCCGCCGGTGGCTTTATCGGGTGTGAGGCGGCCTTCCACAAGAACTTTTGAACCTTTTTTAACATACTGGTTGCAGACCTCTGCGGTCTTGCCCCAGGTGGAAACGCGGAACCAAATGGTTTCCTTTACCTGCTCGCCGTTGCCGGCGGTATATTGACGATTAGTGGCTACTGAAAAGGATGTGACAGCCTGCCCGGAAGGCGTGTAGCGCATTTCGGGGTCTTTTCCAACATTACCGACTATGATGATTGTGTGATACATGGGGGATGCTCCTTTAAGGGTTGAGGTACCCGCCGAAATACGGCGGGGAAAATGAGACAAAACTATTTTACACCACTACCCCTCTGTAAGAAAGTAATTTATGGGATAGTCTTGTTATCAATTCCATTAGACCTAGAAGGAGAGAGTTCCATGACTGAAAATGCCCCCAAAAGATATCACCCCGCTCATGCGGCCATTCATTGGCTGACAGCATTGCTTGTTTTTATGATGCTGGGCGTTGGAAAGTTCGTAATGCCCGGCGTATCGCCTGATGATCCGCAAAAGCCGATGATGCTTGCAAGCCACACTTACATTGGCGGAGCGATCGCCGTGCTGGTGATCATTCGCCTGATCCTGCGCTTTACCACCCGGCAGCCCGCCCCGGCAGATGCAGGGAATGCTTTTTTGAATTGGATCGGGAAAGCAGTTCACATCCTTTTGTACCTGCTGATGATCGGCATGGCTCTCAGCGGACTTGGGTTGTTCCAAATGGCCGACCTGCCCGCCGTGTTCAGCGCTGCGAAGCCTTATCCTTCCAATTTCTTTGAATATCTGCCGCGCATGGGACATGGGCTTGCATCCTGGATCCTGCTTCTGCTTGTCCTGCTTCATGTCGGCGCGGCTTTCTTCCATCAGTTCATCAAGAAAGATAACCTGCTTGCCCGCATGTGGTTCGGCAAGTAACAGACCAGACTCATCGTACACACGGAATGACGACTCGAAAGGGTCGTCATTTTGTTGTAGAATCGCTGCATGCGATATGCAAAAGTTCTACTTACTCTTGTCCTTTTAACTTCATCGATGATCGCCTGTCGATACTTTATGGGTGATTCGCCCGAGGTCACGCCTGAACCTTTTTGGCAGGAAGCGAGACCGGATCTTGTCTTCGAGCCGGATACTCTGCCCGAAGCAGAGGCAGGCGTCCCGTATGAAGTGACCGTTCAAGTCACACAGAATAAAACTCCCGTGGGTGATTTTTTTGTTGAGGGGGGCGGGCTTCCAAACGGTCTGACATTGGAATTTGTGGCAGGCGAAGACGCCGCCAGAATCTTTGGCGTTCCCCAGGAACCCGGGACTTATACGTTCAAAGTTAGTGTCTGGTGCTATGGCACCAATGTCAGCGGTCAAGAGGGGAACAAGGAATATATCCTGGTGGTGAAATAAAAAAAGACGACCTGTAAAGGTCGTCTTTTGATTCACTCGATCTCAATGGAATAAAGAGGGATTTCCAGTTCCTGCGGAGTTAAGCCGCCGTGATGCCCGTGGAAGTTTTGCTCATACTTGTCCTTTTCGTACCACCAGACCGATTCGTGGCGGTAGGGTAGCACGACCAGATTCGCGGCCCGTTCACGAAATGCGGGAGAGACCTGCGGACCAAAGTAGCCATCAGCGATCAGTGACTCGGTTTTCACCACATCTGCTTTGCCTTCCAATCGAGTTGTCAGGAATGCATGGGCTTCATCGAGCATTTCATCGTTGATGTACAGGAACATATCACGCGGTGACCCGGCAGGGACGAGCAAATGTCCCCTGCGATTCTTTTTCACGAATCTTTGAAAGCCGCCAAAGTTCAGGTTGGTGTTTAAGTAGACCGTGGTCTTCGGGTCCACCTCACACATGCCGTGATCTGCGGTCATCAGGAACAGGATGCGTTTCCCCTTAAAGATGCGCTCGAAATAATTTTCCATCATCAATAGAAAGGTTTCGATCTCCGCTTCGATCTGTGGAGAGTTGGGTCCGTATTCATGCCCGATCGAGTCGATCTTGTCAAAATAAACCTGGATATAGGTTGGGGTGGTCTGCTTGTTAAGAACTGCGCCCGCATTCACCAACCCTTCTGAAAGTGTTTTGAAGGAACGGATCTCTGAACCTTCCATGACGATCTTTGAATAGGTGGAGGGCGTGTAATCGCGCAAGCCAAAGTTGAATGAGTCCACGCCCATTGCTTTCAACTCGGAATACAGGATCCCCTTTGGGTAAATGCTCTCCGCATTCACCTTCATTCCTTTGAGCGCGTCACGCTCCCGTGTTCCAGCGTACGAGAACAACAGCGGAGCGATGATGCGGTCCACTTTGGGTTCGTAGTAGTACCACTCGTGCACGCCGCTCACTCCCACCGGCAGACCTGTGTGCATGGTGGTCACGTGCGCCGCGGTCGTGGACGGGAATTGCGAAGTCAACTTTTCGATGCGACCGTGCTTGCTTATCCGCTTGAGGAAGGGCGCTTCTTGAAAGCGTTCGTAAAAACGCCAGCCAAAGGCATCCACAAAGAACAAGACCACCGCATCGTATTGCTTCGATGCGAAGGCGTCCTTGATACGGTTCGGAATTCCCGCAAACCCGCCAGAGTCATATCTTGGTTTTATAAAAGATGGATGCATCACCTAAGCCATCATCCTTGCGGCTTTGCGCCCGATCTCCACTGCAAAGTTCGTGCCGCGATCCCATGGATAGACCTGGCTCATCGATGCAAAATACAAGCCTTCAATCGGAGTCTGAATGGCGGGAATATTTTGCGAGTGATTGACCAGCGGCACAGGCTGGGCGTACTCGGTCTTATATACCCAGATCTTCTTCACCCAGTCGCGTGAAAATTCTGGATTGAATTTTTTGAAAGCGGGAACGAATCTTTCCAGCAATTCATCATCACTCATCGAAAAATATTCATGACCCAGTTCAAGGTAATCGCCCGCGTACACAATATGATCGCCGCCAAAGTTTTCCTTTGGCACAAAGTTCGTGTGTTCCACCAATGCGAGGAACGGATAGCCTTCCTCCTTGGGCACGTTGAACCAGTAATAGCCCTGATTTGAAAGTTTATTCTTGAGTGAGATGGTCATCACCACCGCGCCCATTGATTTCAATCCCAGCAGTCCCTTCAAATATTCTTCAGGCAGATCGGGGCAGAGTCTTGCCATGTGATTCGGTGACGTGGTGACCAATACCTTGTCGAAGGCACTGCCATCCACGATCAACCGACCCGAAGCCAGATCCTGCTTAATCGAATTGACCTGCGCCTTGAGGTGGATCTCCACTCCCATGCCGCGCAGTTTCTCAGCGAACAAGTCGGCAAATTTTTGGAAGCCGCCTTCGAAGGTCCCGAGCCGTGTAGTGCGGGCGTGGATGCGCGCCCACATCCACGCCATGTTGACATCCTTGTAGAACGGACCGAACTTGCCGATGAGCAGCGGTTTCCACATCTGTTCGTAGACTTGTTTGCCCGCCCACTTCATCATCCACGCATCGGCTGTGATCTTTTCCAAAGCCTGCCAATTATTGGTGAGACGCAGGAACAACCCGACGAATCCAAAACGAATTTTATTAAGTCCCCATCCAAGCCCGGGGAATTTCAGCGCATTCAGGATCGAGTCAAACGGATACCATTTGTTGTTGTGATACATCACAGTCAACGGGCGCGGAAAGCGCACCTTGTCTTCCAGCCCCAGTTCGCGGATCAAACCCAGCATTGAACTATCCGACTGGAACCAGTGATGATAGAACTTCTCCACCGACCAATCCCAATGCGGCTCTTTAAAACCTGAAGCCAGCCCGCCAACATGGTCTGTGGATTCGAAAATCACCACTTCATGCCCGGACTTGCGCAAATCCAATGCGGCAGACATGCCGCCATATCCCGCTCCAATGATCGCTATTTTCAATTTTTGCTCCGAATGTTATTTGTTTCTTTGCTCGATTCGCTCGGCAAGATGCTTGAGTTTTTCCCATTTTTGGCGCACCACGTAAATGATCGCCAGGGTTTGCATCAGGCGTAATTCGCAATCGGGGAATTCGACCAACTCTTCAAAGACCTTGATCGCCTGATCGTCCGCTCGCTTGTTTTTGGAATACTCTTCTGCCAACTGTTTGAGTTGAACTTTGTTCTGTTCACGCAATTGAAGGTTTTGCGCGTTGTACTGATGGATCAGATCCATGCGCGCATTGACCTTCCTGACCGCCGCCTCCAACTCATCGGTGTTGAACGGCTTGATGAGATAATCATGGATGCCGATCGTGGATGCGGCATGCAGGGTGGCGGGATCTTTCTCTGCTGAGATGATGATGCAGGCAATATTGGGGTTGGTTTGAACGATACGCCGGTAGGCGGCAAGACCGTTGAGTTGAGGCATGTTGATGTCGAGAACAACGATGTCAGGTTGATGCTGCTCCGCCATTTCAACCGCTTGCAAGCCGTTCATGGCGATGGCGACCACCTCTATGCCTTCGATCATGGAAAGCATCACCCTTGTGTTCCGGCGTGTCTCATGGACGTCGTCCGCGATCAACACCCTTATCTTTCTGTTCAGAGACATTAGGCACCGCCTCCCGGACTTATTAAATCAAGTATAACAGGTGCGCTCAACGCGATTTAATGGATCTCAGAGCGCAGATCATCGCTCCACTTCAAACCCTCGCGCGCCATGAAGTACAAGCCCAGCAAGGTGATGGGCAGCCAGAGCGCAACATGCAAGGTGAGCGTGTATCCCGCCGCAGTTGTCTGTTCTATGCCATACGCGGTAAGGACGGCGATGCCCGGGGCGTCAAATGTGCCCACGTAACCCGGCGCAGATGGGATGGTGGTGGCCAGGTTGACGATTCCATTCATCAGCATCAGTGCGAAGAACGAAACATTGAAATTAAAGGCGTGCATCACGAACCAGTATTTGCCCGTCTCCAACAGCCAGATGATGACAGAGGTAAAGAAGACCATCAAAACATTAAAGGGAGATCGCAGTGAAGCCAATCCATCGAGGAATTTGTTCATCACCCCGATGATCTTTGAGTGCATGCTCTTTGGGGTCGCTCGTTCGACCACCCACAAACCGATCTTTGCCGTGACCTGCGGGAACATGGCGGCCAACAGAAAGATGACCAGCGCGCCAAGGAAGATCCCCATGCCAATGATCGCCACTTGTTGAATGTTGCCCACGAAGCCGGATGCGCCTGTCAACTTGGCAAGTTCCGGCAGATTGACGAAGATAAAAGACAGCATCACCACGCCGTCGAAAATGCGCTCCACAATGATGGTCGCCAGTGAAGCCGAGACGGGCACGCCTTCCTTGCGCTTGAGGATCACCGCCCGAAGAACTTCGCCCGCCCGGGCCGGGTAGATGTTGTTGCCCATATAGCCAATGGTCGTGATCGGGAACATGACACGGGTGGGTATCTTTTTGATGGGACCGAGCAGATAATGCCAGCGCCAGGCACGAATCCACACGCCGATGAAGTACACCCCAACACCCGGCAGCAGCCAGATGTAATCAGCTTCTTTTACGGTGATCCAAAAATCATTTAGATGAAGTCCGCGCAGGGAAAGCCAGATGAACAGGATGCTGATAAGCACCCCAAGCAGGAATTGCCATTTTTTCATAGGCGGTGATTGTACCAAAATAAGGAAGAAGGGAAGCGGGCAGGATGAAGAGCAAAATCCTTCGGCTATAATGATTTGACTTGAAAGGAAAGAAAAGGACTTCTATGAAAAAGTATTGGCCCAATACCAGAGATTACCTCATCATCGCGCTCTCTTCTTTGATCCAGGCAGTGAGCTTGCGTATTTTCTTCGTACCGGCGAACCTGGCCTCGGGCGGGGTGAGCGGAATCGCGCAGTTGATCAACTTTTTTACCAAATGGCCGATCGGCTTGATGGTGTTGGTCGGAAATGTGCCGCTCTTTATCCTGGGCTGGCGGTTTTTGGGCGGGCGGCGTTTTGCCCTGCGCACAGCCTTCGCCATTGTGACCTATTCCCTGCTGGCAGACCTGCTGATGGAGGTCGATGCCTTTGTGTATTACACCGATATTTTGATCGCCGACCTGAAAGGAGATATTTTTCTCAATTCACTGTATGGCGCGTTGATCAGCGGCATAGGCTATGGGCTGGTCTATCGTGCGCGCGGCACAAGCGGCGGCTCGGATATTCTGGCACGCATCCTCAACAAATGGCGCGGAGTCTCCATGACACAGAGCTACCTGATGGTGGATACCGCGGTCATCCTCTCGGCGGGTTTTATCTTTGGCTGGAAGGAAGCCCTCTACGCGATGATCACTCTCTATGTCAGCGGGCTGGTCTCGGAGACCGTGCTCGAAGGCGGCGGGACCGTCCGCACGGCGATGATCGTAACCACCCGGCCGGAGGATATCTCTGCGCGGGTCATCGACGAACTTGAACGCGGTGTCACCTATCTGGAAGGCAAGGGCGCCTACACGGGAAGTTCCCGCCCTGTATTGTATTGTGTGGTTAACCGTTCTGAAGTTGCCACCCTGAAAAGTATTGTTCATGAAAGCGACCCCGAAGCCTTCATGGTCATCGGGGTCGCACATGAAGCGTTGGGAGAGGGCTTCAGGCCGTTAAACGGAAAGTGATTGAGTAACGAGTCATCAAAAAGAGAAACGATTGGCGGGGATTTGCTCGTTCCTCGTTATTTAATTTACTTCCTCTTCACGTACCCAAACTGATTCAACATGTTCTGGTTATCGCGCCAGTCTTTTGAAACCTTCACGCGAACTTCAAGGAAAACTTTTCGTCCGCCCATTTCTTCGATCTCTTTGCGCGCGGCAGAGCCAATGGACTTGAGCATTTTTCCGCCTTCGCCGATCACGATCCCCTTTTGCGACTCGCGCTCCACGAAAATGGTCGCGGCGATATAAGCCATTCCATTGTCGCGTTCTGTGAACTCATCAATGCGAACGGCAAGGCTGTGCGGCACTTCGTCACGCAGGATCTTCAAGCACGATTCGCGGATGAGGTCGGCGGCGATATCCTTCTCGTATGAATCGGTCACTTGATCTTCGGGGTATTCAGGCGGTCTCTGCGGAAGCAGGCTCACCAGTTTCTCGAGCAGTTCCTCCAGCCCGGTCTTTTTCGTGGCGGATACTTTCACCGCCTCAGCCTGACTCAGCAATTCAGAATATGCCTCGACCCGCGCTGCCTCTTTATCGGGGTGGAGCGAGTCGATTTTGTTTAGCACCAGCAAGCGGGGAGTCCGACGCGCGGTCTTGTTGATCAAGTCTGCGATGCGGGCGTCATCCTCTGTGGGTTCATCTGAAGAATCCACCAGCCAGAGGATCAGATCCACGCCGTCCAAAGAATCCTCCGCTTCGTAATTGAGGAACTCTCCCAGCTTGTGGCGTGCCTGATGAATGCCGGGTGTATCTACAAAGATGAGTTGATAATTTTCGGTGGTGAGGATCCCAAGCTGTCGGCGGCGTGTGGTTTGCGGGCGCGGCGAGACAGCGGCAACCTTTTGCCCAAGCAACGCGTTGAGCAAAGTGGACTTGCCCACGTTGGGGCGTCCGATGATGGCGATAAATCCTGATCTGTAATTTTCGTTCATTGTTTTTTGTTCGCGATGAATAAGCTGATGATGATCAATACGGCGCCGACGACGATCTGCCAGGTGATGTGCTCATCGAGGAAGATCGCGCCAAGTGTAACGCCGCCCAGCGGGAAAAGATAGGTGACCATGGTCGAGCGGGTGGGACCGATCTCATGCATGAGTTGGAACATGAGCACAAAAGCCAGCCCCGATCCCAGCAGACCCAGCCACAAGAGAGCGATCCATGTGATTGGTTGTGTTGGGACGACAATGGGCGACTCGGCGCTGAAGGCGGCGACCCACATAATGATGGTGGCAGAAAGCAGGGGACCAGCGCTGCGCAAAATAGGCGCGGTGTTTTGGGTCACTTTGCGGATGTAAATGGAACTGCCCGCGTAAAAGACCGCCGCGAGAATGACCGCAAGTTGGCCGATGATGGAACTTTGCGACTTGCCAATATCTTCGCTCATCAAGACCACAACGCCGGCAAAGCCAACCAATAACCCCATGACCTTGGGGGTGGTCATCTTGTCATCTTGCAGCATAAAATGCGCGGTAAGGATCGTGAACAGCGGGACGGTGGCATTGAGAATGGATGCGACACCAGAGTCGATGCTCTTCTCGCCCCAGGTGATGAGGAAGAAGGGCGCGGCAACATTGGTCAAGCCAAGCAGTAAAAGCGGAGACCATTCCTTGAAGTTGCGCGGGATGGGCGTACGCTGAACGAGGATGACCCCGATCCCAAAGATCAGCCCGAACAGTACGCGATACGCCACAAGCGTGAGCGGCTCAACCTCTTCAATGGCGATCTTGATCCACATGAAGGAAGAACTCCAGATGATGCCGAGGATGATAAATTCGATCCAGTGTTTTGTTTTCAAATAAACTCCTTTATTTATTCACTTACGAGGCAAGTCTACCACTTCCGCATTTGTTATGCCGTAACCCAACTCTGGCGGGTTGCCAATGTGGTTCTGGTGTATTACCATTTTGAAAAAAAATTCAATTAGAGGTACGCATGGAAAACCCAAAACAGAACTGGACGGTACGCTTTTTTACCCTTTGGACGGGACAAGCCCTGTCTTTGCTCGGCAGTCAACTTGTTCAATTCTCCATCATTTGGTATCTCACACAAAAGACAAATTCCGCAACCACACTGGCGATCGCGTCGATGATGGGACTGCTGCCCCAGGTTTTACTGTCTCCATTCATCGGCACGTGGGTGGATCGCGGCAATCGGCGGCTGATCCTCATATTCTCAGACGGAACGGTCGCCGCCGCCACCCTGACTCTCGCCCTTCTGTTCGCGACCGGTCAGGTGCAGGTTTGGCATATTTATTTTGCTTTGTTTGTTCGCGCCATTGCCGGCGGATTCCATCAATCGGCTTTTGGCGCTTCAACGGTGATGCTTGTGCCAAAGGAGCAGCTCGCGCGCGTGCACGGATTTAATCAGGCGCTGAACGGCGGGTTGAATATCATCTCCGCGCCGCTCGGGGCTTACCTGTTATCTGTTCTGCCCATGCAGGGAATTCTCGGCATCGACGTCACCACTGCTTTGCTCGCCATCTCGATCGTGTTCTTCACGCCCATCCCCCAGCCCGAACGGGGCGCGAACGCGGCTTCCACCTTTTGGCAGGATTTTCGGGAGGGCTTTCGCTACATCATGGCCTGGCGCGGATTGGTCATCCTGCTTGGTTTGGTGATGGTCATCAACTTTTTCTTCAGCGCCATCGAGCCGCTGACTCCGCTGCTGATCACCAATCACTTCAAAGGAGATGCGAGTGATCTAGGCTGGTGGCTTTCACTGTTCTCTCTGGGAATAGTTTTGGGCGGATTGTTGCTCGGCGTGTGGGGTGGTTTCAAACGCAAGGTCATTACCGCACAGAGCGGTTTGATCGTGATGGGTCTGCTTGCTGCCGTGCTTGGCTTTGTCCCCGCGGAGTATTTGTGGGCGGCGATGATCGTGAATTTGTTCTTTGGAATGGTGCAGCCGATCATCAACGGCTCTTATGGGGCAACTTTGCAGGCGGTCGTCGCTCCCGACATGCAGGGACGGGTATTCTCGTTCATCTTCAGCGCCGCCATGCTGGTCTCGCCCATCGCGTTGATGATCTCGGGTCCGGCGGCAGATCGCTTTGGCATCCGCATCATGTTCACCATCGCCGGTGTCACCTGCATGGTGATGGGCGCGGCGGGCTTCTTCATCCCCGATGTGATGAATATCGAAAATAGATCAAAAGAGACTTCCGCCTCTGCGGCGGAAGTCTCTTGATGAGCTTCTGAAAATTTTGATGCGCGGTTACAAGTCTTTGATCAGGTAATGCTCGCCGCGCTCAAATCCGCGACCAAGGTAGTAATGCCGGGTGCCAATGGCAGAGATGACCGCCATTTTTTTGAATCCGTTCTTGCGCGCCGCGTTCTCTGCTTCTTCAAGCAGGCGTGTTCCCAATCCGCTGTGTTGGGCCGCGCCTGTTTTTTCCGCTCCGACTTCAAGCGACTGCCCATAGACATGCACTTCGCGGATGAGCGCCGCGCCTTCAAGGTCTGCCATGCCGGTGGCTGGAGAATCCTTTGCGGGCAGTGACAGGCGGATAAAACCAGCGAGCCCATCTTCGGGGGTGACGAAGGAGATGAAATGTTCCTCGGCAGACCCAGCCATGTAGGTGAGATCGTCCAGCCGCAGGGATTCGGTCGTGATCGTTTTTCCCTTAACTTCACGGCAACGCACACACTGACATTGTGTGCCGCGCTTTTTCATTTCGCTTTGAATGTCCTGCCGCAGGCTGGTGCGGGTATTGCCCTCCACCACATTGTTACCGGGAATATCGCGGATGACACGGTTGACACGGCAATAACGCGGAATGGTCGGCTTGATATCCGCGATCATCTCCACCAGTTCGTTTGTGGCGTATGGGTGAAATTCTCCACGCTGCCAGTATTCGTAAAGCTCGGCATTGGCAAGTAATTGATTCGGGTAGATCTTGATCTCATCGGGGCAGAACCCGGTCCACAGTTCGGCAAAGTCCGCGCGGTCTGATTGAGGTGTTGCGCCGAGCAGGTTGGGCATCCAATGCAGCACGATCTTGAACCCGGCCGCGCGCAGCAGGGCGGTAGCCTTGCGTGTGCATTCCACATCGTGACCGCGTTTGTTGATCTCAAGGATATGGTCGTTAAAACTTTGCGCGCCCATCTGCACCTTGGTCACGCCAAGATGACGCAGCCAGCGCAGTTCATCGGGGGTGATCTCATCGGGTCGGGTCTCGATCACAAGTCCCACGTTGCGATGCGGCGCGGTCTCATTGATCGTTTGTGCTTCAAGGAATTCTTCGCTTGTCACCTTGTACTCGCCCGGCGGGGTGGAGGTGTTCCCATTCATGGCGTCGAAGCAGCGTTTAATGAACCACTGTTGGTAATCACGCCGGTACGAAGACCATGTGCCGCCGAGGATGAGCAGCTCGATCTTGTCGGTTGGGTGCCCGAGGTTGGTTAAAGCTCGGATGCGGTTGTGCACCTGTTCGTACGGATCGAATTCATGTTCCAGAGCACGCATCGCCCCGGGTTCATCGGGCAGGTAACTCTTGGGCATGCGAACATCGGTCGGGCAGAAGATGCACTTTCCCGGGCATGGATAGGGCTTGGTCAGCACGGTGACCGTCGTCACGCCGGAGAGGGTGCGCATCGGTTTCATGCGGATGCGCTCCAGCAGCACGCGGTCGGGTTCGAGCGTGCCAGCTTCCACCATCTGATTGTACGCAGCGACCAGAGCGGCCTTGGTCAGGTAGCCGCCGTCCTTGAGCGGATAGCTTCGCAGGGACCGCATCACATCGCCGCCCATACGGATCTCATCCAGCACCTGATGGGCAAGCAAAAGCTTTTCATCGGTCAGTGCGTTGAATTTTTTCCAGCGTTGTCTTCTTTCAGAAATTTCCATGAGAATATTGGCTCGTGGTCGCGGTTAGCGATCCTTGTTGATCGTGGAAGGGAGGGTAATTTCTTTCTGGTTGAACATGGTGGTATGCAGTCCGCATTCCACTTTGCCTTTACCGGCCCAGCGCCCGGCGCGTTCTTCATCGTTCACCCCGATCGCGATGGTGCACGGAGCGCAGCCCACGCTTCGATATCCCTTTTCATACAAAGGGTGATGCGGCAGGTCATGCTTCTTGATGTACTCGCTGACATCTTTTTTTGTCCAATTCAATAACGGGTTGATCTTGAGCAGACCGCTTTCCTGTGGTTCCAGAAAATTCGCCTTCGCGCGGACCGCTGTTTGGTCGCGGCGGATGCCGCTGATCCAGGCGCGGTAGCCTTTGAGGGCGTTTTGCATCGGTTGAACTTTGTGCAGGTAGCAGCACAGATTCGGGTCTTCCACGGGCAGGGAGCGCGCATTCTGCCGCATGAAAGAATCCCAGTGCGGCAGGCGGTGCAGGTCAACGATGTTCAAGTTCCAGTCAAAGGCGATCTTCTCGCGGAACATCAAAGTATCCCAAAAGTGATATCCCGTATCGATGAAAAATACAGGCAGCCCCGGCGCGATCTGCGAGACCATGTGCAGCAGCGGCATGGATTGTGTTTGGAAGGATGAACTCATCGCAAGATAGGGAGAGAATCGATCCACCGCCCATTCAATGATCTCTTGCGGGGTTCTGGTTTCAAATTCCTGCGAGTATTTCTGAATCTTTTCTACCGATAACATTCTGGAATTATACCGTTATAAAATGACCGAAAGGTATAATGCCCGCATGGACCAAAACACTGCTCAAAGACTGCTCGCGATCAACCGTGAATTCTACGACCGTTTCGGCGGGCACTTCTCTGCCACTCGCCAGCGCATTCAACCGGGCGTGCGGAGAGCGCTCAACTTGATTCGGGAGGATGACTCAGTTTTGGATCTGGGATGCGGCAATGGGAATTTTCTACGCGAGTTGCATGAGCGTGGTCACAGGGCGGCGCTTCTGGGCGTGGATTTTAGCCTGCCCCTGCTTCGAGATGCAGAAACCATCCCCGGGGTGGAGTTCCGCGCCGTTGACCTATCCATGCTGTCCGCGCATCTCGATCAACTTTTAGAGATCCAAGGTCGTTGGGCTGTGGTCACCATGTTCGCCACCCTGCATCATATTCCGTCCATCGAGATGCGGCTGAATATTTTACGCACCGTGCACAGCCTGTTAAAAGAAGACGGGATATTTATCCTGTCTAACTGGCAATTCCTCAACAGTGAAAAACTCAAGGCAAGGATCCAGCCCTGGGGACGGGCGGGCATCTCAGATCAGGAAGTGGACGAAGGAGATTGCTTGTTGGATTGGCGCAGCGGGGGAGAAGGCTTGCGGTATGCACACCAGTTCACAGCGCAGGAACTGTCTGGGCTGGCAGAGCAGGTCCAAATGAGCGTGATCGATTCTTTTCTATCTGATGGCGATGGGGGAAATCTTGGCTTGTATCAAGTATGGAGTCCGCTCAAGTACTGATCGCCACCCGGTTGCGCCCCTTGTGCTTGGCAATGTACATGGCTTGATCGGCGCGCAAGATCACCATTTCAAGGCTGGTGGTGGTGTTTTGTTTTTCGGCAACTCCCAAACTCGCAGTCACGTTCAGTGAAATATCTTCGCCCACTAGCATGGGTCTGTTGGCAATGGCAGATCTCAGCCGTTCGGCCACGATCAACCCGGTTTCGGCGTTGGTGTCTGGCAGGACGATGAGAAATTCTTCGCCGCCATAACGCCCGACGATGTCAATATCGCGCACGCAGCTTTTGCAGCGTTTGGCTAGTTCCCGCAGTACCTGATCTCCAACCGCGTGACCGTAGGTGTCGTTGATGGACTTGAAGTGGTCAAGGTCGATCATGATGCTGGTGAATGGCTGGCTGCGGGAAATGGATTTGATGAAGTCCACTCTTGCCTTGTCGTAAAGCCCGCGGCGGTTGTACACGCCGGTCAACGAGTCTGTGGTGGCCTGGTGTTGTGCCACCTTGTAGATCCGCGAATTCTCGATGGCCACAGAAACCTGGTTCGCAAACTCCATCACGAGGTTTTGGCTCACCTCGCTGAATTGATTGGGCGTTGTGCTGTCTATGGTCAGCAGCCCGATGATGCGTCTTTGAAAAATGAGCGGCACACCAAGCCAGGAGTGAATGTGGTTATGCGGCGGCTTGCTAAATTCATCGTATACCATGCCGGCATCAGGCAATAGATAAGGTTTACCGGTTTCGATCACCCGGGTGTTTGGATTGTTACCCGGAATGGGAAAGCGCATGCCGATCACCGATGCCAGGTCTTTGAATCCGCGACCGCCGATGATCTCCAGCTCGTTGTTATCCAGAACCTGCACCGATGCGGTATCGTAGGGGATCACCCGCTTGAGGTGTTCGAGGATGCGGTTCACGGTTTCGTTGATCTCGAGGGTTTGAGTCACTTCGGCGCCCACTTTGCGCAGGGTCTCTGAAGTGGCAGCCCGCTGTTGAGCGTGTTCCACGGCCTGGAATTTTTCAAGCGCCAGCGCGATCAATGCGGATGCCTGTTCGCTGATCTCTATTTCCTCAGGCTGGAAGTGATGCACTTTGTTGAAAGAAAGCAGTACACTGCCCAGCCGCTTGTCCATAACCTTTAATGGCAACACCAATATGGAAATGGATGGAAAGGTCTTCACGATGCGCGGGCTGGCGTAGTTCGTTGTCCGGGTATCTGGAATGATCAGGGTGTGCCCTTCACGAAGGGCGGATTCTGTGAAGGTGAGTTCCCCGGGCATGGGAATGATCGACGAGTAGGATTTTTCAAAGGGTCCGTACGCGGCGAGCGGAATGGTGCGCTTGTTGCTCTCATCCCACAAGGTCAGGAAGCACCCGTCCGCGTTGATCAACTCTCCCAGCCGACCAACCACGGTCTTTGCCATGTCGCTGACGCTATCAGCCTGCAGGGAGATCATTACGATCTGGTTGAGCAATTTCAAGGCGTGCTGACGGCGGATCAATTTTTGTTCGGTGCGCGCGCGTGTCTCCGCAGAACCAAAGATGCTGGCGGCAATGTGGATCGCCTCCATCTCTATGTTGGTCCAATGCCTTTCACCGCGACACTCATCCAGCATGATAAAGCCCCACCATTGAACATCTACAAAAATGGGGATCATCACAAAGGAAAGGCTTCCGCTGTCTTTGAAGTATGCCTGCTCTCTTGCCGGAAGGTCTTTTACATTTCCAGAGATGGGATGCCCTTCTGAGAGCATGTCTTCCCATCTGCCCAGCCCCGCCTGCCGAAAATTGATGTGCTGGTAAGCCAGGTTGTTGATCTGCGGTGTGATGCCCGGTCCGGTCCATTCGTAGCACAGGCTGGTGTAGATGAAATTCTTTTCATCTTTATAGTTCATGGCCACTTGAACCCGGCTGGCATTCGTGGACTGCCCGATCTTTTCAAGAACTGCCGGGACGTTATGTTCCCATGAAGTATCTTTCAGGAACTGTTCGGCGGCCAGGCTGATGGCGGCCATCATGTTTTCACGGCGGCTGATGGCGGTCTCGGCTTTTTTGCGTTCGGTGATGTCGTGCAAAACGATCATCTGGTCTGGACCCGATTGTTTTAGCGATTCGGTCTGAGGTGAGACTGGGGCGATATTCACCTCAAAGATCCGGGCATGATCCCCGCTGCCTATGATCAACTCCGATTGATTTTTAGCCGAAGCGATCTTTTCTCCGTAGCGAACGGAGATGTAATTCAGCGGCTGTCCAAGCACTTCCGTTTCCGAACGCCCGACCAATTCTTCGATCAGCGAGTTAATGTAGATCACACGCCCAGCGGGATTGGTCACGATCACGCCGTCTGCCATGTTCTTCAGGACAGTGATGTGTTCGAGAGGAAGGATCTCCAGCAGGCGGTAGCGGATGATCGCCCACGATAAACCCAAAGCAGTGGGCAGGAAGAAGAGCGGGGTGAAGTCCAGACCGTTGATGGGGGTGATGTTCGCATAAAAGAGCAATCCGCCCAGCCAGGGTGTGAGGATGCCAATGATGATCAGGCTGACTTGAATGCGGTAAGCACCCGGTCTTTGTACCAGCTCAATAATGAGAAGCAATCCCGCCGAGAACACCAGCAGGCAAGAATAGACGACCTGAGCCCAATAGAGCAATCCATAATCGACTTCAAGCAGGCTCAACCCGCCGACAAGACTCAGGGCTTGTCCATTCCACATCAGGCGGTGATAGTCATTGGTCGAGGCGAGGGCGGTGGTAATGAACGGGAACACAGAAAGCAGCAAACGTCCGCGCCAGCCAAGCAAGTGGCTTTTGCCGATGAATTCCAAAGCGAAGATGAAAAGGAAAACAGGTACCGAAACCAGACCGATGTATTCGATCTTTGTGAACCAGATCTTGGAGGTGAGGTCGGGAGCGAATATTTCCAGCCCGTAAGCAACAGACCAGACCGACATTCCAAGCATGGTCCACGCGAAGGGAGTTACAGCAACAGCGGGACGTCTGCGCCAGGCCAATAAACCCAGCCAGGCATAGATGACCGCTGCCAGAAGGTAAATGAGAGGGACGTAAATTTCAGTGCGGAGTTGCATGATGATCGAACTGGTTTCTTAATGCCTGCACTTGATAATTATGATGCAAAACGCACCCCTTTGTGCATTGCAGAATAATTGTGAAGGCTGATTAAATTTTTAACGATTTCGCAGGAGTTCGGTCTTGAATGATCTGAAACTGTATTGATTATCGCATAATTTTTCAGAAATCGATCTTGGCGTTTTGCAGCCCACGGAAAGAAAAACTTCGCGCCGGAAAGTGCGCGAAGTTAAAGGTTATAAGATCACTGATTGCGGGTTGACGACGTACTGCCACCAATTATTGTGGATCCCATTCTTTCTCCCTGCCACCCGCGGGAAATGATTGAACCACCATTTGTGGTGTTCGCGGATGTCTCCGCTGCCCCATTCCATGGAACCCACGATGCGCCTGTCACCTTTGAAGTTGGGGAAGTTCAGCAGCCAATCGTAGCACTCGCTCGAAACCGGGGTGAGGTTATTCCATTCATAATCTTTCTGGCTGTTTGGCGCAAAGTGGATGTTGCCGCACGCGGCCTGACCGGGCGCAACCTTCTCGTAGCGGATGAAGCGCTGCCAAAGGTTGGCTTCGCCGCTCAATTTGCCAAAGGTCTTTTCCATGATCGATTCGGCTCGATGCCCATAAGCTTCGTGCATTTCGCCAATATGCCTTTCGTAGGAAAACCCCATCACCACAAAGCGGCGCTTGCTGGACTCTGTATTCTTCATGGGAGGGGCGTTGCACCAGAAAGCTCCCGGCCCACCCATGGTCGATTCGTAAAAGCCGGCGTGAGGAAATCCAAAGACCCAGACCTCGTCGATCTCGTTTTGGGCGACGCGTTGTAAAACATTGTATTTGGCGAGGATGGCGTTGTAATCAACTTCGGCTGGAGTGTGCGGGGCGGACTTGTTTTGCAGAACATCTAAATAGGTTTTTGGAGTGTACCGAAAGCCATCCACCTTGGCGGGGAATTCGTTCACATCCACCCTTTGCACGATCTGAAAACGCGCCATGCCTCCGCTTACCTGAAGCATATCCAGAATAAAGCCAGTGATCAGGTCTGTGGTGCGATACCAATTTTGTTTTTGAGAGAGGGTGATGCCTGTGGCGGGGTCCATCACAGGGTCGTACACGATCAACAACACTTTGCACTGGGTGATCTGCGCCGGCTCCGTGGCGCTGTCTGAGGGATACTTGGCCGGGGTGAACAATCTGGAAAGCGCGTTGAAGAATTTCAACATGGGTTCTCCCTACTCATCGCAGGTCTAAGGCATGCCTGTTGCGAAGTACACCTGACCATTCACAGCGAGATATAGAACATGATTCGGTCCGACTGCCACTGCGCCCACCGGACCAGACGGGATGGGGTTTCCGCTCCCGGTCGTCGGGCGGAATTGATTCTGCAATTCGAGCGTGTGCGGCGCGAAGCGCAGTACACCTTGCGAGTCTGCATCCAGCAGCAACACAGACGGGTCGGGTGGAGCGGTGAACAGGATCTGGGTAAAGTGGGCATTGCCGAACAGGTCAACATCCTGATATGCCGTGAAGGGATTGATCAACGGGGTCGGGTCCTGACAGCGGGTCGGCACTGATTCGATGCGGCTGTAGGAGCAGGTCGAAACATGACCGTCTGCATGAAGCATGAACAGGTCATCGCCGGCGATCACCAGATCGATCACATCCTGCTTCTCAGGAGTCTGACCGCCGAAAAAGAAGTAGGGGCGGTCGCTGAAGGTGTAATCCTTGCCTGTGTACACCCACAAAGCGCGCGATGGGGCGTCCAGCACATACAGGTTTCCGCCGTCCAAGGTGAACGAAGTGACGCGTCCCCAGTTGGTATCGGGCGGGGGCAGGGGAATGGCGCGTGCCACCAGACCGGGCGCGCAATACAACAGGTTGCCTGTGGCGTCGATGCCCAGCAGGGTGGCGTTGATGGAGTTCAAACCGGGCATGGCGAGAATGTCCACCAGCGGTCCCACGGTGTAATCGCCGTAAACGCCGGGCTTGCAATTGAAATTAGTATCCAGTTGAAAGCTGCGTCCATCCACCAACTCGGCTCGGAGTACTTCACCGGTGGCGGCATTGAGCATGAACAGGTCCAGCTCGCTGGCGGCCATGCGGCTGATCTCAATGTTGAGGTTGCTGCTGAAGACCGGGTTGAACTGCATGCGGGTGATACCCAGCAGCACATCAAGATTTGCGTTGGCTTCTTCGCGCAGCAGGATCGTTTCTGAAGTTTCGCGGTGAGACTCTGCGATGTCCACGTTCAGCAATACATTTTCCCAGGCAATGCGCTGCTCCACGGGGTTGGTGAGGGTCAGTGCTTGCGCTTTCATCTCCTGCGCCTGCAGAAGATAGGTCTCATATTGCTGGCTGCGCCCATACCGCAAATAGACCACGCTCACAATGGTGACCACCATTAATGGAATCAGGATCGCCATGAAGATCATGGTTGCGTTGGAGGGCGCGAGGGGTTCGGTGGAGTCTGTGTTCGGCAGCAGGCGCGGCAGGAAGTTTCTAAAACGGTCACCGATCGCGGCGCTGGCCTGCCGCGTGGAGCGAATGCCTGTCGCCAGTGCTTTTGCGGTCTGGCGTGCCCGGGCAGAGGGCTCTCTGCGGACGGAGATGCGCGGCTTGAAGTCGCGGACGGGTCTTTCCTTTTTAACTTCTTTAACTTCCACCGCTTCAGGCGTTACAGGTCCCGGCTCGGCGATCGTTTCTTCAATGACCGGTTCGCTGGGCGCGGGCTGGGTCTGCGGCTTGATACGTGGAATGGATGCGGGGAATTCCCGCGCACCGCTGCGCGGTGATCCTGCCACGGAGACCGAGTTGGTCTGCGGCTTGGGTTGTTCTGCGGGAAGGTTTTCTTCACGCTGGGGTGGAATGGAATAAGCTGATGGCTGCACCACATGCGAGGGCGGGGCAGGCTCAGGCTCGGGCGTGGGTTGAGCTTCTTCGGGGCGAGGCAGGCTCTCGGTGGCGGGTGATGCGGAAGGCGCAGCCGATTCATTTCCCTTGATCAGATTCAAAACTCCAGCACCATCTGATGCCTGGATCAAGACCGCGTTCAAATCGGCGCTGGTCAAAGAGATCAGCCTGCGCCGCAAGGCATCCATGCTGGAAGGGGATGGGTCGTCAAGCGTGCTATCCCATGCGCTTGGCGCTCTTCCATAAAACAACAGGCGATCACCCGCGCTCAGATTGATCTGGGCGTAATGAAAACTTCCGGTCGGATGCACGCCCAGCCCCTTGCCCGATGTGGCCGGCTCGTGGATGTGACGTGCTTCGTTCTGCCCGAACCAATGCACATGCATAGGTCCGCTCAATAGAAAAGTACATTGCGAGTCGCGCAGGGCAGCCAGGGTAACCCACCCGACCGCGTACTGCCCCTGACTGCTGGTGGACATATTGCGTTCCAGCAGGGTATTGTTGACCGTTTCAGCCGCTGAACGCAGGGCGCTGGTCAGCGCGCCAGAAGTCTGGTGGAACACGTTCGCCGCGTCCACTGCGAGCTGCATATATTCACTGGACGAGAAAGTGGAGTTGCCGGTGAGCAGCAGGTACACCACCAGCCGGTCTTTGTCCCGTCCGCGTGCTGCGTTCTGCGGCGGGTTAATGGCAATCAAACCGGGCAGGTTTGCAATTTCCTGCCCGCCGATTCGATAAATGGGTGAGAGTGTGAGGTCAAGTGCCATGTAAGAAACAACGTTGATTACTTATCCAGAAGGATGCTCATGATTATAAGGTAAAATTCGGCGGCCATGGAATATACACTTCACAAAGATTTTTCACAGATCACAGCGCAAGAGTGGAATGACCTCTTGCAGGGTTCCGTCAGCGATAATCCCTTTTTGCGTTTCGAATATCAGCGTACCTGGTGGGAGCATCGCGGCGGAAACGAATGGAAACAGGCCGAACTGGTTCTGGTCACTGCCCGGGAAGATGGAAGGCTGGTGGGAATTGCTCCGCTCTTCCTGGCGGAATATGATGGTCGTCCCGCTCTTCTTCTAAATGGCAGCATCGAAATTTCCGACTATCTTGATGTCATCGTTCAGACGGAAGACCACGCCCGATTCATTTCCGGTCTATTTGACTTTCTCGCATCAACCTTAACCGATAACTGGTCGGCTGTCGATTGGTATAACCTTCCCGATTCATCCACCACATTAACCGCCCTCAAAATGGAGGCGGAAAAGCGCGGCTGGACCCATCTCGAAGAGATGTACCGACCGACCCCCCGCATCGCCTTGAACGGTGATTTTGATGAGTACCTCTCGCGGGTGGAAAAGAAACAACGCCACGAGATCCGCCGCAAAATGCGCCGCGCCGAAGAAAGCGGACGGGGCGTGCGCTGGTATATCTCCAGCATGGATAATGTTGAAGGGGAGATCGACTCTTTCCTCTCTCTAATGGAGCAAGACCAGGGTAAGGCGGGTTTTCTGCACGACCCCATGCGCGACCAAATGAAGGCTGTCATCCGCACGGCGCATGAGAACGGCTGGTTGTGGCTGGCTTTTCTCGAAGCTGATGGTCAGCGCATTGCGGCGGCGCTCAACTTTGATTACAACAACAAATTATGGGGCTATAACGCAGGGGT
>JAGNWT010000114.1 GCA_017985935.1 Anaerolineales bacterium
AAATCTTCGAAGGCGCAGATTTGGAATCCGTTCACCCTGAACTCGGTTGCTCCCTCGCGGACGCATTGCTCGCGCCACATCGTTCGTATTTCAATGCACTATATCCGCATCTCGACAAAGTCAAAGCCCTGGCACATCTCACAGGCGGCGGATTCATCGAGAACATTCCGCGTGTTTTGCCTGAAAATCTAAACGCCGTTATTCAACTCAATTCATGGCAAGTCCCACCGCTGTGGAAGTTGATCCAAGAAAAAGGCAATATCTCTACCGAAGAAATGTACCGCGTCTTCAACATGGGCATCGGCATGGTTGCCATCGTGGATAAATCCGCTGCCAGCGATTTGCAATCCTCAATATCAGAAGCAACCTTCATCATCGGTGAATTGATCGATGGTGAACAAAAAGTTATTTTGAAATAAAGGAATCATCATGAAAGACCTCACCCTCCGCTACGGAACAAATCCCAATCAATCACCTGCCCGCGTCTATATACAAGATGGCAGTGACTTGCCCATCACCGTCCTTGGCGGTTCGCCAGGCTACATCAATTTGCTGGATGCGCTCAACGCGTGGCAACTGGTTCGGGAGTTGAAGCAGGTCATCGGTCAGCCTGCGGCGGCTTCGTTCAAACATGTCAGCCCATCGGGTGCCGCCGTCGCTGTCCCGTTGACCGACATCCTCAAGAAAATCTACTTTGTGGATGACATGGAACTCACCCCGCTCGCCACCGCCTACGCCCGTGCCCGCGGCGTGGACAGGATGTCATCGTTCGGCGATTTCATTGCTCTGTCCGATACTGTCGATGTTCCCACTGCCAAACTGATCTCGCGCGAAGTATCCGATGGCGTGATCGCACCTGCATACGAACCCGAAGCATTGGAGATTTTGAAGAAAAAGAAACAAGGCAAATATGCCGTGGTGCAAATTGACCCTGCTTACGAACCGCAGTTGACCGAGACTCGCCAAGTCTTCGGCGTGAGCATGGAACAGCGCCGCAACGACCGCGTTGTGACCCAAAAAGATTTTGCCAACATCGTGACGAAGAAAAAAGATCTGCCCGAATCTGCGGTGCGCGATATGTTCATTGCATGGATCACACTCAAGTTCACGCAATCGAATTCGGTTTGTTACGTGACCGATGGACAAACCATCGGCGTCGGCGCGGGGCAGCAATCGCGTGTGCATTGTGCCCGTCTCGCTGGCTCCAAAGCGGACTTGTGGCGTCTGCGCCAGCATCCATCTGTGATGGCGCTTCCATTCAAGGAAGGCGTCAAACGCCCCGACCGCGACAATGCCATTGACCAGTTCCTACAACCCGATGTCACCGACGAAGAGAAAAAGAATTGGGTGAATGTCTTCACTGAAATTCCAAAGCAACTGACCGCCGAAGAACGCCGTGCATGGCTCGACGGTCTCACTGATGTCACACTCGGCTCCGACGCCTTCTTCCCCTTCCGCGACTCGATCGACCGCGCCGCCAAGAGCGGAGTGAAATACGTCGTGCAGCCTGGCGGCTCCAACCGCGATGAAGATGTCATCGCCGCCTGCGACGAATATGGCATGACGATGGTCTTCTCAGGTTTGCGATTGTTTCATCACTAGAGCGGAAACAAGTAAACAGGTAAACAAGAAATCGTGAATACATTTCGGCTAGTCGTACTCATATCGGGTAACGGTTCTAATTTGCAGGCAATTCTTGATGCTTGTAAATCAGGTGAACTGAACGCCAAAGTCGTATCGGTTATCAGCAACAAAGCAGATGCTTATGGATTAACTCGTGCTCGCAATGAAGGGATTGAAGCCATATATTTTGCAAAGCAGCCAAACGAATCTCGTCAGGAATACGACACTCGCCTCGCTGCCTACGTGTCTACTTGTTTACCTGACTACGTGATTTTAGCTGGCTGGATGCGGATTCTTTCCTCTTCCTTTCTTTCATCCTTCCCCAACAAAGTCATCAACCTTCACCCCGCCCTGCCCGACACATTCCCTGGTACCCATGCCATCGAACGCGCATTCGAAGCCTACCAACGCGGCGAGATCGATCACACAGGCGTGATGGTTCATCTCGTTCCCGATGAAGGCGTGGACAATGGTCCCGTGCTGGCAACGGAAATTATTCCCATCTACAAGGACGATACTCTCGAATCACTCGAAACCCATGTCCACCAAACAGAACACTCACTCCTTGTAAAAACAATAAAGTCGTTACTCAATAAATCCGTTTCCCCATCCGTTTATCCGCTTCACTAATCCGCTTTTAAAAGGAACCCAACTCATGCCAACTGCCATTCTCTCCGTCCATAACAAAACTGGACTCGTCGAATTCGCCCAAGGACTCGCCGCCCTCGGCTGGACTCTGCTCGCCTCTGGCGGGACAGCCAAACTGCTGCGCGACAACAACATCCCCGTCACCGAAGTCGCGGACTACACCAAGTCGCCCGAAATCCTTGGCGGACGGGTCAAGACTCTCCACCCCGCCATCCATGGTGGTCTCCTCGCCCGCCCCACTGAAGAAGACCATCAACAACTGCTGGACCTCGGCTGGGATTACATTGACCTCGTCGCGGTCAATCTCTATCCCTTCGAAGAGACCATCGCCAAACCCAATGTGACTTATGCTGACGCCATCGAAAACATTGATATCGGCGGTGTAACCCTCATCCGCGCTGCGGCGAAGAACCATGAGCGTGTGACCCTCATCTGTAACCCTGCCGATTACAATTCTGTTCTCGATGAAATCCGCGCTGGCGGCATCTCCGCTCAAACCCGCACCAAACTTGCCATCAAAGGCTTTTCTTCCACCGCGCATTACGATACCGCCATCCACGCCTACTTGAATAAATAAAGATGATTTTCAAGCGTAAGGGCGACCCGTCCTGCAAAATCAGAGTCCTATGATTAGCAGTGACGGGTCGCCCCTACATTACAACCAAGGAGATAAATAATGAACGAAGAACTTTTTGACCGCTTTGATTCCCTCACTTTCGACGATGTCCTCATCGTCCCTGGCTACACTGAAGTCTTGCCCAACGAAACGGATGTGCGCGTCCAACTCACACCGAACATTCAACTCAACGTCCCAATCCTCTCTGCCGCCATGGATACTGTCACCGAAGCACGGTTGGCGATTGCATTGGCGCGTGAAGGTGGTATGGGAATCATCCACCGCAACATGCCGCCCGAAGCCCAAGCCGCCGAAGTGGAAAAGGTCAAGCGTTCGCAGTCAGGAATGATCGTCGAACCTATCAGCCTACAACCCGATGCTCCGCTCAGCAAAGCCGAAGAGATCATGTCCACCTATCACATCAGCGGTGTGCCCGTCACTGATGACAAAGGCAAACTCGTCGGCATCCTTACCAATCGTGACATCCGTTTTGTTGAACCCTCTGATTACAACTTGCCCGTTAGCCAGTTCATGACCAGCGGAGAAAAACTCGTCACCGCCAAAGTGGGCATCTCTGCCAAAGACGCGCAAGACATTCTGCAAAAATATCGCATCGAAAAACTTCCGCTCGTCGATGAGCATGGCATCCTCAAAGGTTTGCTCACCGTCAAGGATATTCAAAAAGCGCGCGACTATCCCAATGCATCAACAGACTCCAAAGGTCGTCTACTCGTCGGTGCAGCGGTCGGCGTGGGCAAGGATGTCGAAACTCGCGTGGACTTGATGCTCAAAGCAGGCGTAGACGTGGTCACCATCGATACCGCGCACGGACATTCCAAAGGCGTGCTTGATGCCATTCGCCGCATCAAAGGCGCATGGAAAGACCTGCCCGTCTTCGCGGGTAACGTGGTCACAGCCGAAGGTGTGGATGCACTCGTCGAAGCAGGAGCAGATGCAATCAAAGTCGGAGTCGGTGCGGGTTCCATCTGCACCACGCGCATCGTTTCGGGTGCAGGCATGCCGCAAGTCTCCGCCATCTTCGAATGTTCACGCGCCGCGCAAAAGCATGGCGTCGCCATCATCGCCGATGGCGGCATCAAGTTCAGCGGCGACATCGTCAAAGCCATTGTCGCAGGCGGCAATGCCGTCATGCTTGGCAGCTTGCTCGCGGGGCTTGAAGAAGCGCCTGGCGAAGTGATGATGTATGAAGGTCGCCGCTTCAAGGAATATCGCGGCATGGGCAGTCTCGGCGCGATGAAAGGTTACGGCGTTGATCGCTACGCCACGGGTCAGAGCGGCAGTGGCAAACTTGTGCCCGAAGGTATCGAAGGTCGCGTGCCGTATAAAGGCGCGCTCGGCGAGTATGTCTATCAACTCGTCGGCGGTCTGCGCTCGGGCATGGGCTATGCAGGCGCCGCCTCGCTCGAAGACCTGCGCACCAAGACCCGCCTCACACGCATCACCAACGCGGGTCTTATCGAAAGCCACCCGCATGATGTTATTATTACCAAGGAAGCCCCAAACTATCAATTGAGCCAGCGATAATACATGACCCTACATTTACTCTCTCCTTTGGATGGACGCTACGCCGAGACCACATCGCCTCTGCGGGATCACTTATCCGAGTTTGCTTTTCTACGCGACAGAGTGCGCGTCGAACTTAACTTTTTGCCTGCTCTTTCCAAAACAGGCTTGGTGCGCCCCTTGAGTGACTCTGAGTCCGCGCACCTCAAAGCGGTTCTCGCAAATTTCTCAGACGCCGACGCAGAACTGATCCTCGAATACGAACGCAAGACACGTCACGACGTCAAAGCCATTGAGTATTTCATCCAAAGCAAATTGCAGGGAACGTCCCTTGAAGATTTAGTCCCATGGATTCATTTTGGCTTGACCTCCGAAGACACGAACAGTGTAGGTCAAGCCATTGCATTGAAAGAATCAAGAGACAAGGTCATTCTCCCGAATATCGAATCTCTAATCTCGAAACTTTCTGATTTTGCTCTCAAATACAAATCCACCCCCATGCTCGCTCGCACACATGGACAGTTCGCTGTCCCAACCACACTGGGCAAAGAATTCGCCGTCTACATCGCCCGCCTCAAAAAGACTCGCGACGAAATCGCATCCCACAAATTCGAAGCCAAGTTGACGGGTGCGGTCGGTAACTTCAACGCATTGCAAGCCGCTGTCCCTAATGTGGATTGGATTTCATTCAGCCAAGAATTTGTCTCCAGTTTCGGGCTGGAGCCCAACCTGCTCACGACTCAAATTCTGCCTTACGATAATTGGATTCGTTACTTTGACCTGGTCCGTTTGACCAATTCCATCTTGATCGACTTTGCTCAAGACGTTTGGCGTTACATCAGCGACGGGTATCTCAAGCAAGCCGTTGTGGCTGGTGAAGTCGGTTCGTCCACCATGCCGCAGAAGGTCAACCCGATTGACTTTGAAAACGCCGAAGGAAACCTCGGTGTGGCGAATTCACTCTTCGCCCATTACGCCCAAAAGTTAACCGTCTCGCGTTTACAGCGCGACCTCTCTGACTCCACCGTCCGCCGTACGTTTGGCACGGCGTTGGGTCACAGTCTGCTGGCATGGACCAACTTCCAGCGCGGTCTGAAGCGCATTGCTCCTGATGAGGTAAAACTCACAGCCGAGTTAAATGCCCATTGGGAAGTCGTCTCCGAAGGCGCACAAACCATCCTCCGCGCCGCTGGAAAATCTGACGCGTACGAATCGCTCAAAGCACAAACCCGCGGACGAGTCCTCACCGAGTCTGATTACAAGAATTGGTGTAATTCGATTGATGTGGACGAAGCGACAAGAGAAAAGTTAAAGGCTCTCTCACCAGAGAGTTATATCGGGCTGGCAGTTGAGTTGACTGACCGATTGCTAAAAAAATAAATTTTAAAATGAGGCAAGTCGTGATCAAAAAAGTGAGTCTAGCTTTACTTTCGATGCAAAGATACAGCTGGGAACAAGGTGTTGCCGCGCAGGCATTCCTTGAGTTGGGCGAAACTGAAACTGCAATCCTGCTCGCACGGGATGCTGTGCAAAGGCAAGGTGACGACGGCAGGTTGGCAATCTTGAGAGACAATGACGGCGTGACAGACCCGGCTGCTAATGGGGAGGCAGTGCTGATCGCAGCGCAGATAACGGGAGAACCCGCCCTGCAAATCGCGGCTGATGCGATGCTGAAATATTTAATGCAGACCGCGCCACGCGCTTTAGACGGAACCCTATTTCATGTGACAGATGCAAAGGAGATCTGGGTGGATTCGATCTATATGGCTCCGCCATTTCTAGCTGCTGCGGGTGAAACTCGCGAAGCACTCCTGCAACTGCGCGGCTTCAAGCTTCGCTTGTGGGACTCAGAACATGGGTTATACCGACATATTTGGAGCGAAGAAAAAAACACTTTCATCCGCTCTGCTCATTGGGGGGTGGGAAATGGCTGGGCGGCGGCGGGTACTATTCGTGTGCTTCGATCGCTGCCCGACTCCATGGTCAATGAAAAGATAGATCTTCAACAGCACGCCAGGGAAATCATTGACGGCTGCCTCCTTCACCAACGAGCGGATGGGTTATTCCATGATGTAGTAGACGACTCGAAAACTTTCGTGGAGACCAACCTTGCTCAAATGTTGGCGTATTCGATCTATCGTGGAGTGACAGATGGCTGGCTGCCACCCGCATACAAAAATCGGGCTGAACGGATGCGCGAAGCTGTCCACGCAAAGGTTGATTCTTCTGGATTCGTACAGGGAGTTTGCGGTGCGCCTTTGTTCGATCGCCCTGGCACAGCACCTGAAGGTCAGGCTTTCTTTTTGTTAATGGAAGCTGCTCGTAATGATTGCCCTTAATCGGTTAGAGAAGATCAATAATTCTGGTTATGGATGGAGGTAGGTTTGCCAACTAAATCAAGGATTTTGGCGTTTGGTATACTGAGCCAATGATTTTTGAATTCGAGGGAATAATCTTTTATTGGCGCGGACCATCTCCGTTTCTCTTCGTTGCTGTCCCTGAAGAGCCGAGTCTTGAAATAAAAGCGATCTCCACCAAGGTCACGTACGGTTGGGGAGTGATCCCTGCTCATGTGGTCATTGGCAAAACAAGGTGGAAGACATCTCTGTTTCCTAAAGATGGACGCTACCTTGTGCCGATAAAAAAGATCGTGCAAAATTCGGAAAACCTGGCAGTGGGCGATACTGTTTTCCTGAGATTGGAAATTGGCTAGGTACCGTCCCTGCTATATATTTATCCGACATAATTGAAAACACATTCAAGATATTGACATATTTTGCATGGATGGTAGAATACCGCCCAATATGTTTAGACAATTAATAGATCGTCAGAACCCTCGTTTCAAAATGGCTTTCCTGGAAAGGACGGTTAATATGGATTTGGCTTTAGACGCGGCTCAGAAACGCAGGATTTTGAATTAATTTCAAAACAACCCTCCCATTCGGAGGGTTGTTTTTTAGTTATGAAAGGATAAGAAATGATCGCAACTCTTGTTTTAGAAGATGGAACAGTAATTGAAGGTCAGGCGTTTGGCGCCGAAGCAGACGCAGTGTTTGAGCTGGTCTTCAACACCAGCATGACCGGTTATCAAGAGATCCTCACTGACTCATCCTACCGCGGACAGGGTGTGCTGTTCACTGTCTCTCACATTGGTAATGTGGGCATCAATACAGAAGATGACGAATCGGCACATCCGCAAGTGTCTGCTGCTGTTATTCGTTCGTTGAGTCCTGTGGTGTCGAACTGGCGTTCGACACTTTCTTTATCTGACTGGCTTGCCCAACACGGAGTCCCTGGCATCAGCGGCGTGGACACACGCTGGCTGACTCGCAAACTGCGCGATGGAGGAACACAAAAAGCTGCGCTTTCCACAAAAGGTACAACTGCTGATGCGCTTCTGAAAATGGTCCACGCCTGGAGCGGACTCGATGGACGCGACATGGTCAAAGAAGTGACCTGCGAAGAGATATATCATTGGTCGGATGATGCAGGAAGTAAGTGGGTGGAAAGATTCGATAATTGGAAACTCGATAATCGAAGATCGAATAACGAATATCGGATTGTTGCATATGATTTCGGTATCAAAGAAAATATCCTGCGTCATCTTTCCTCTTATGGTGCAAAGGTGACCGTTGTCCCTGCGGATACTTCTGCAGAAGAAGTGTTGGCACTGAAACCGGATGGCATCTTTTTATCGAATGGTCCCGGCGACCCGGCGGGGTTGCCGTATGCAGTTGAAGCCGTGGAGAAAC
>JAGNWT010000115.1 GCA_017985935.1 Anaerolineales bacterium
ACCTTTACTATCTCATAGGTTTTGCGGTGCTTTTGGTTTCGGGGCTTTTGCTCATCTTCCTCGGGATGGATATCCTCGCTTCGCCCTACGTGCTGACGGTCGCCAGTCTGATTCCGCTTGGCATTTCCATGGGTCTGGCGGAAGAATACTTCCCGAAATGGAAGACCGCCTTCAAGTGGTTCGCGGCGATCGGCTTTTTGGCGATCGCAGTCACCAGCATCGGCGGCATGGACTCGCTAAAGAAGGTCGCTGTTCCGCTCTTTCATGGGGTTTCGGGGTTGATTATCTTCATCGGTCCGTTCTATGTAAAATCCGCGCCGAAAGGATTTTGGTGGGTTGGCATTGGCGGATTATTGATCGGGCTGGGCGGGATCGCACTGGCATTCATCACAATGGGCAAACAGCTTCTATTCTTCAGCCCTGATTTTGTCTCACTCATCCTCACTCCCCTGCTCTTCCTGATGTCAGGCGCGTACGCGCTGGGATTTTCAAAGAAGGGATAACGATCTTTTTCCATAAAGGAAGTTCTATGCAATTTATCAAAGACCGTTTCAATTACCTGTTCAACTCCACCAAGGGACTGATCCTGGTGGCGATCGCGATGGTGGGCATGGTCACTGCCGTGTGGGGCATGCTCTCCGGTCCCATGGCAGAGATGGGCGTGCGCGAGATCGTGGTCAAGGCGCTTGGCATGCAAATCGTGCAGGCAGAGCGCGAAGGGCGCATCATCATTCTGTATCATTCCATAGCCATGGCGATCATCGCCATCGAAACCTATATGGTGACCGGTTTGCTGAAGATGAAGGAATCCTTCAAGACCGCCATCAACGCCATGATCACCGTTGGTTACATTTTGACGATGGTCTTCGGCATGGGTTTTGCGTACTTCGGCCGCAACTGGGCTTTTCATGGGCTGTACATCACCGGGCTTTCATTGATCTTCTTCTCAGGTGTGCTGTTGATCATTGCTCTCAACCCGTGGAATCGAGAGTACTACATCACGGATAAAGATTATGCCCGCACCAAAAGCGGATTCGATCTCGAACGCGCTGCCTTCTTCGCCACCGCTGTGACCACCGTGCTTTCCTCGCTGTTCGGCGCTGTGCCCGGGTCTTATTACGGCAACGGCTTCGAGACCTTCCTGGCGGAAAATATCATTCGCATCCCGCACAAGACCATGATGGAATACTCGGTCATCGGTCACCTGCACATCATGCTCGCGTTGATCGGAATCATGATCACGCTCATCATCGGGCGCTGGCTGAACTTCAAGGGCATCCTGCACAAGATCGCCATGCCGCTGATGATCCTCGGCACCATTGTTTTGAACCTCGGTGTATGGGGTGTGGTCACTCCGCTTGAGCCTGTGGCGCACATGGTCATCTACGTCGGCGCAACTCCGTCCATGTTCGCGGCATTGCTCCTGCTCATCTGGGATTGGAACAAGCTCATCAAAGACGGCACAGCTCACATCCAAAAGCCCAACCTCGGACACAAACTCAGCGCGCTCGTCCGCGACCCGCTGAAGTTCGGTCCCACCTGGCAGATGCTCTTCATGAACTTCACCACCAGCGGCATTGGCATTTTCATGGCGGTCAAACTGGATGAGATCTTCCGCGTGTGGCCCGCCCGAGAAGAACGCATCGAACTCACCGGGCACTGGCATGTGCTATCCGCCATCATTGCCACCATCATCCTGCTTTACTATGGCGACATGAATGGGTTCAAAGGCAAACTGCGCCAATGGTACGGCTGGAGCATCATCATCCTTTCGGATATCGCCTTCGCCGCCGTGACCGTATTTGAAATGAAGCGTCTCTTCATCAGTGAAGCGGAACAACAACCGCTTGTGAATAGTTTGATGTACGCCATTGACTTCGGTCTCGGCATGCTGCTTGTCCTGCTCGCCATTCTTCTCGGCTGGCGTTTGATCGATCTCTTCAAGCCACAGGGAAGATGGGCGGAAGAACTCGACCACGAACTCACGGAGGAGGTTGATCGATGAAGCGGTCCATCTTTACCCTCAGCCTGCTCATTGCATTATTGGCATCCTGCGCCCCCGTAGATCTAAACGCTCCGATGCCCGCCTTCGAAACAGGCATCGACCCGAACACATGGGCGCAAGTCCCTGCGGGTGAATTTCACCTCGGTCAGCACGAAGACATGGCATTCACCGAAGCGTATGAGATCATGGTCACAGATGTGACCGCCGCGCAATACGCAGATTTTCTCACCACCGCCCTCACGGAGGGTTATGTCAAAATTGACGGCGAAAATATCCTTGGCTATTACCCGGGCGATGAGTTCCGAGGGGTCAAGCACGAGGAAAGAATTAACGCGGGCGACTGGCTTTTAATCCCGTTGAACGACCCGTCACAGCGGATACTATTCGACGGCACAACATTCTCTGTGCAAGCTGGCTACGAAAACCATCCCATGACAATGGTCAGTTGGTTCGGCGCGTGGGGCTACTGCGGATTTTATGATGCCCGCCTCCCCACCGAAATTGAATGGGAGAAAGCCGCGCGCGGCACGGACGAACGCCCCTTCCCGTGGGGAGAAGAGATCGCGCGGGAGAACGCCAACTTCTATTCATCGCGTGACCCTTTCGAGGATATGTCCTCCTTTGGCTCGCGCACCAGTCCCGTTGGTTTTTACAACGGAAAAAATTACGACGGCTACCAAACTCGCGACTCTGCCTCTCCCTACGGACTGTATGACATGGCAGGCAATGTCTGGCAATGGACAGGCGACGTGTACGAAGGCATGCATTACCGCTTCCTGCGCGGCGGCTCAAAAGATACCTACGACATGGATCTGCGCATCTGGGTCCGCAACAACGCCACCCCCACATACTTCAGCCCGGGGGTTGGATTCCGCTGTGTGAGGTAAAATCAGGGAAATAGTGACATGAGAGTAGAGATGATTCGCTAATCTCTACTCTTTAATTATCTACTCACTGCCTTAGGAGTTTCTCATGCAAGCGCAATCGTCAAGCATTAATCTCAAATCCAAGATCACCCTGTATCTGCCGCTCATCAAGTCCCTGCAGACAAGCCTGTTACTGTTGACAGGTGTGGCGGGCTATCTCAGCGCGCACACCACCGTCAACTGGGGACATTTCCTACAAATGCTTCCGAGCCTCTTCCTTGCCATCGCAGGCTCCACCATCCTCAACATGTGGTGGGATCAGGACATCGATGCCAAGATGAAACGCACGCACAAACGCCCCACTTCCGCAGGGCAGGTGACCCGTGATGAGGTCTTCAACCTCGGCATGGTTGTTTCGGTCATCGGCATTGGCTGGGCATTGGCGGTCAACTGGCTGTATGGGGTGGTGGTCTTTGCGGGTCTCTTCTTTGATGTGGTGGTGTACAGCATGTGGCTCAAACGCCGCACCTGCTGGAGTATCGTTTGGGGCGGAATTTCAGGCGCCATGCCCATCCTTGCAGGTCGCGTGCTTGCGGTCGGTCAGATCGACGTCATCGGCATTTTACTTGCCTCCGCGGTTCTGTTCTGGATCCCCACCCACACCCTCACCTTCAGCCTCAAATTCTTCGACGACTATCAAAATGCCGGTGTACCCACCTTCCCCTCCACATACGGCGAAGCAGTCACCCGTTTTGCGATCGCATTCTCCAGCGTGGTTGCCGCACTGACCATGGGTTGGGCATCCGTCTGGATCGGTGTCACCGCGGGCGTGCTGAGGGTCATCATCGTGCTGAGCGCGGGCTTATTCTTCCTGGCTGTCACCACGGTCTTCCGCCCGTCTGACCGCGTGAACTTCAGTCTCTTCAAATACGCGTCGATGTACATGACCTTCGCGATGATCTTGATCATTCCGTAAGACCCTCATGGACGATAAGCCATCGTTGATCGTCCGCCGTCTACAATGAAAATCTCCTCTCTCGACCGCACCCTGCTCCTCCTCACTGGTCTGCTTGCCGGCTACCAGATCGCCATCGGCATCGACCAGATGGACAGCGTTTCCATCACCGCCTACACCATCGCCTTCGGGGTGATTCTCGTGGCGGGACTGCTGCTCATGATCCTCGGCTTCGATGTGCTGGAACTTCCCATCGTGGTCATCATCTCGACCATCATCCCGCTCACCCTTTCACTGGGACTGATCTGGCAGCACCTCGCATCATACCGGACCGCTTACCTAGTCTTCACCATCGTCAGTTTCCTGGCTGTGATCGTGACCCGCTCGATCCCCATGCGCAACAAACTCCCCGTGATCGTTATTGCCATCACTCACGGCATCGCAGGCATCACCATCTTCCTGCTTCCCATTCTCCTTTCCGTTCAAGGGCAGATGAAACCCCTGTTCTCGCTGGTTGGCGTGGGCGGCGCGTTGATCGGCATCGTGGGTCTGCTGCTCTCCTTTCTAAAAACAGGCAAGCCCATCCTTTCCAGAGATACGCTCATGAAGCTCTTTCCTTTCCTGTTGCTGTTGACCACCGCTTTTTTTGTGGCAGGTTTCAAACTAGGATAAAAATGAACATTGTGGGAAGCATGAAATCCCTGCGCGGCGAGTTGAAGAAAAGCCGTTTCAAGATCTGGCTGAGAGCTTTTCTGCTCGTTCAATTCTCGATCATCTTTTTCATGTACTTCTTCCGCGATATTGGCAACGGATATTACAGCTGGAAGAGCGTTGCCCTTGTGATCGCCGCCTTCATCCCCGTGGGATTTTTGCTCAGCCTGCTCGTTCCCATGAAAGCAGACCTGGAACTGCGGGCAGTCACATTTTCACTTGACCGCTTCTACCTTTTCCTGATCTGGTTGTTGGTCATCGCCAAACTCATCATCGGGCGCGTCCCATACTTCACCCCCGAAGCAGACTTCATCATGTCCGCGATCATCGGCATCATGTTTGGCAGGCTAAGCGGAATTGGGCTAAGGGTTAGGCAACTTAAACTTCAACATGGTTTCATTCATCAATAAAATATTTACAGGTCACGCAATCATGCGTGACCTGTTTTTTTTCAAAAGGAGTATCGTATGTCCACTAATAGTTTTTTTGCAAAGTTCCTTCGTTTCATCGGGATCGTGTTGATGGCGCTGACTGGCGGCTTCACCCTGCTCGGCGGCATCGGCACTTTCTGCGCGGCGGTCTTCCCGCAAAAATATGACAGCATGACGGGACTCATTCCCTATCAATGGCTTTACATCCTCTTCATGCTTGGAACCATCGCCATTGGCATATGGGGTTTATGGGCAGCCATCAAACTCATTCGCGGCTTGGATGATTCCTACAAGATGAGCGTTCAAGCGTTGATCGCGGGTGTGCTGGTGGGCGGATTCCACATTTATATGTCGCGTCTGCTGCGGGGCAAGTCCATGCCTGTGGATGCGGTGGTGTATACCACGGTCTTGACCCTCGCAGTCTTTCTGCTTTTCAAGATTCCCGGCATTTGGCAGGGCGTGGACTATTCCAAGGCAAAGGCAAAAGACAACAAGCCCGCGGGCGGCGCAGCGGCGATTCTGCTGGGTGTGTTGACACTCAGCATCCAATACTTTATGGCATCCACCCACACCTGGGATGGGGTCAACTACGCGGATGCGTTCAATACCTTGCTGACAAGCCTGGGGCTTGGATTGCTACTTTTGGGCGCTGGAGTTTTCATCAGCCTGCTCAATGTTCGGGGATGGGCACTCAGGCTTCAGGTCCAGCAATGAAGCGGTTGTAGGTCAATATAAGTCAACAAAAAATACCATCCGCATGGATGGTATTTTTTGTTGACAAACTCAGAAAATCGGCATAAAATATCATCCAATAACCATCCACACAGATGGTAAAAGGAGAAAAAATGTCAGAAACAGAGAAAATCACAATCAATCTTGGAGCTGTGGACCTTGGGAAAATCGACTTGTTGGTGGAGCACGGGCATTATTCGAACCGCACGGATTTCATCCGCACAGCGATCCGTTTACAGTTGGAAAAGCACGCACCCGAGGTACAGCAATCGGCGACGCGCGGCGCATTCGTGATCGGCGCGCTGGTTTACAACACCGCCGATTTTGAGAAGTACAAGGTGAAGGGCGAAAAGGTCAAGATCAGCGTGATGGGAATGCTGCATCTCGACGAGGAGATCCCTGTGGAACTTGCGTTGGAAGTGGTTGAGTCGATCAAGATCCTTGGCATCTTCAGCGCGAGCGACGCGCTCAAGTCTGCGCTGGCAGACAGGATCAAGTAGCCCCCCTACCCCTCTCCAAAACCCGCGGGCGGAATGCCCAACGCCTGAATCAGCCGCGCCCAATAATTGACTTGCGCGGCGGTGGTCGCAAGGATGACGAACTCACGTTCGGTAAATGCGGACTTTACTTTTTCAACCAGATCAGGATGGAACTTCAAAGGCGTCTGTGAAATGAGACGAGTGTAGGCAATGGCAAGTTTCTCACGCTCTGAAAAAGTGCCGACTGCTTCCACATCGCCGCGCAAGGATTCCGCTTCCTCGTCGGTGATCCCATGCTGACGGTGTTCATGCGAATTCATGTCGATGCAGAAAGGGCAAGCCGCGGCATAGGAAGCGGTCATGCGGATGAGCTTGAGCATCCGCGAATCCATTTGCCCGTCGGTGTGCGCCACGAGCGCCTCCATCACACCTGACCCGATGGCGGCTTTGGGATACCAGGCAAGGATGCGCGCAGGAAGCATGACCTTGCCAGTGATGCGTTCAGAAACCAGGATGCCAAATTTAAGCAGGAATGGAATCTTTTTGGGTTGTTCGATGAAGGCGTTCATAATTTCTCCAGACTGATTGTACAACATGGAATCAAAAAGCCGAGGAAACGATTCCTCGGCTTTTTGATCTTCTAGTGTGTCTGATGCCTGGCTGTGCCAAAAGCGTGTTCGTACGCGAGCATCGAATAGTAATACCAATCGAAGGCAGGGGAATAGGCGATGGGATTCCCGCTTCGGGAGGCGGGCGCATTTTTGAGATTTTCCTCCAGGAAGGTGAGCATCTCCGCCCAAGCATCGCCCTGCGCTCCTCCCGCGCTGATGCCTGCCACATCCTCGACGAATGCGTGCGGCTGACCATCATAGATCGAGACGGCGTGAGGCACGCCCGCTTCAGTCAACGCGGCATCGAAAGCGGTCACCTCCTCCACTGGGATGGATTGATCTGCCCCGCCGAAGATTCCAAGCACGGGTCCAGGGAGATTCTTCAGCACAGCAGGGTCAGTCTCAGGTGAGCCATAGAACACCACGGTCGCGGCAAGCTTATTATTGTGCAGGCTATACACCAGGGAAGTCCGACCACCGTAGCAGAAACCTGCGATCGCGATTCGATCCGCATCCACGTCGGGCTGGGTTTCCAGCCAGGCATAGACCGAGTCCAGATCGACATTCACATCCTCTGGCTTGGTGGTGATTACCTGATAAATGGCTCGGGGAATCCATGCGGTGGTCGAGCCGCGGAAGGTGTCTGGCGCGACAACGATGTACCCCTCCTGCGCAAGCAGATCCGCTTTGCCAATGATGGATTCGCGCAAGCCAAAGAATTCATGGATCATGATGACGGTGGGAAAGGGTCCCTCCCCTTTCGGCTTTGCCACGTACGCGCGGACATCGGGAGCGCCGTCCACTCCGGGAATGGTGGTATTGACCAGTGAGTCAAGCCGGTTCCCATCCATGAGCGAATCCACGAAAATGCTCACAGGCAGGAAAAGGATCAGGATGGCCAAGACAGCCAAAACTCCAAGCAGAATGCGTTTATAATTTTTCATAGGTACTCCTAAAGTTAAGATAAGCTTATTATAGGGAGAGAGACGGTCAAATTCTATCCAGTTTTATATTGCGTAAAAAATAACACATGGTATAATTCGCCCGCTCAAATGGAGAGGTCGCGTAGTCTGGCTTAGCGCGCACGCTTGGAAAGCGTGTAACCCACAAAGGTTCGCGGGTTCGAATCCCGCCCTCTCCGC
>JAGNWT010000048.1 GCA_017985935.1 Anaerolineales bacterium
GCTTTCCGTGAATGACCAAGGTCGGCGCTTCGATCATCGGCAGCTTATCATCCAGCGCATACGGTTCCTGTGGATAACTCAAGCGATAGAACGATGTGATGGCTTGCGGGTCCGTCTTGCGATGAGCAGCAACATACAGCGGCAGCGCAAGCGGGTCGAGCAACAGGCTGATCTGCCAGGTGCTAAACATCGGCTTCGCGCCTTCCTTCGACATCACGCGCGCATACTCACTGGCTTTGTATTGTTCGCCGCGTTCAGCAAGTTCTTCGCGCATCGCATTCGGATGGGGAACGCTCAAGATGACAAGCCGCTCCGTCAACTCGGGATGGAGCGCCGCGAAATGCCACGCCAGCCAAGCCCCCGCATCATGACCGACGATCACAGCCTGCTTCCGTCCGAGATGCTTGATCAACGCCGCAACATCTCCCACCAATCTCTCCACCCGATAGCCTTCCGTGGAAGAAGGCTTACCCGAATCGTTGAATCCGCGTTGATCGATCGCCACAACCTGATACTGCTTCGAAAAAGCTTCAATCTGATGCCGCCACGAATACCAAAACTCTGGGAAGCCGTGGATCAGCACAATCAACTTGCCTTCACCCAACGTGACATAATGCTGACGAATGCCGTCATTCTCGAAATACCCATCCTGCACACGGCGGGTAACAGGATGATTGAATATCCAACTTTTTGCCAAACTCATTGAGTCACCGGCGGGGTGGGCATTTTGAAGCCTGATTGCATGGTATCCGGTGCGGTCTTGCCAGCAGCCTGCAACGAAGAAGGATGTTTAACCTTGGACTGCTTGCCCTCAGTCAACAAACGGCGATGAGCTTCTTCCCAGGAGGGAAGTTCTGCCTGTTCCTGCTGCCAGCGGGCGACAGAGGCTTCAGAGCACATCTCCGAAAGAATGCGCATGGCGATCTGGTGCGCGCCCGAGCCGCGATATTTTTTCATCGCCGATTCTTCTTTCCAAACCGTCTTCGTCCAAACGACGTTATTCTTCTCGAAGCGAGTATCTACGCCAACGATACCTTCGGCATTCTGCGCCTGCGTACTGGTGCGCATGGCATGAATTGTAAAAAGCGGCATGAGAAAGATCGAGCGGACTCTCAAACGGGTAATGGATACGGTGTACATGTAAATTCTCCTGAAATAAGGTAATGCGGTTTCAATGAACCCCGCGAAGATCATGCGGGGCTACTCAACCACTTGTTTTACGTTTTCATACGGACGGGCGGCGATGTCTTTCACACCATACTGTTTTGCAGCTTGCTTCCAGCCGAAGCCGCCGAAAAGTTTGTACATCCAATTCGGGATGATGGGTCTGGCAAGCAGGTCTTGCGCGGATCTGGAAATGGGCAGACCCATCGCCAGAGATTCAGCAGCGAGTTCAAGTGACTTCTTGATGGGAATAGCGCGTCCGTCCATTTCGTTGAGCGGGGCACCGTGAACCAAGCCTTCACCACCGCCAAGGGCGAGGGCCCCAAGCCAGTCGAATCCGTTTTGGCGGGCAAACTCGGCGCAGATGGCTAATGCCGTATCGTTGTGGAGCGCTTCAGGAAATCCGCAGTTGGCGATGGCAGCAAATTTGGAAGGGTGGGAATTTCTATGAGCGGCGATCTTCTCCAGCGCTTCAATGACGGGCGCAGGCAGACTGTCCACATAGAGTGGGAAGGCAAGGACGGTCAGGTCCGCATTGTTCACGGCATCGAGCATGGCTTGGGTTTTGGCTGGCGAATTGATCGAGGTGTAGACCTGGATGACTTCGGTCTCGATTCCACGCGATTTCAATTGCTCGAAGAGATACGTCCCCAACGATGCGGATGTGCTCTTGCGCGTGCGCGGGCTTCCCACAAGCAGCACAGCGCGGCGGATGGGAGACGCTTCGGCAGAGGAAACTGATTGGGTCGGCAGATCAGGCACGGGGGAGGATGAAGCGGAGGCGATCGCATCGAGCCAAGAGGCTGCTTGGGAGGTCAAATCAGAGTCGGAGGGCTGGCCAGTCACCAATCCACACACAGTGGTTTTTGAATACATGTTGATCGAGTTGCGATGAACGAGATGGCGGAAGATGGTCCCGGCTTGCTCGTTCGGTTCTTGCATCCAACCGATCGTGAGAACGTGCGGATATTGGGCGTAGCGTTTTTGATGGTGGATCTCACCGTTTACGGTGGTGAACATCGGCGAGATGTTTTGGATTTGATGATCGACCATGCGCTTGAGGTCGGATGAGTAACCGCCAAAAGTAACGGGCGTGAGATAGATAACAAGGTCGCTTTGAACGATCTTTGCAGCGAGAATTCGGTTGTCGTCGTCGGTGTTGCACATGCCCGGCTTGCGCACCCAGCAGAAGAAGTCGCCTGCGCAATTTCCGATCTTTTGGTCGCACAGCAAAACGGATTCGAAGTCCCAGCCGCGCGAGCGAAGTTGAGATTCGAGAGCGGCATTGATGCGCTCCCCCATCTCATGATGAAAGCCATTGAGAATGAGTGTTTTCATGTTTACGCCTTAATGAATTGTTTGGCGATGGAATCCAATTCGTATTTGTAGAGCGAGTCACCGTCCACGCCAAAGGGCGGCATATTATTTGAAATTTCGAGCGAGACCAGTCCGTGGACACGGCTCCAGATGAGCATGGACATCGCAAGCGAGAGAATGTCGTAGTTCCCAGCGAAGCTTGTCCAAACCTCGAACATCTTCTCGTACTCTGGTTGTACGGCAGGGTAACCAGCGGATTGCAACTTATTGGCTACACGTAACTGTTCAATAACACTGACAAGCGCCCCGAGAGAACGTGCTGCGGAAGGCAACACTTCCATCAGCGGAGCTTGATATCCGGGGATGGGTGTTCCAAAGATGAGTTGATAGCGCTGTGGATGCGTAATCGCCCACTGACGGTAACTCATGCCAATGGCTTTGAGCCGCTCAAGATGCTGATGTTCTGGAAGAGCATCACGTGCCGCAAGCTGTGAGTCGCCAAAGGATGTGTAAGCATCGATGATAAGTGCTGTGACAAGTGCATCGCGGTCAGGAAAGTAGTTATAGATGGCAGGTGCCGTGATATTGAGTTCACGGGCTATCGCTCGCAGGGATAATGCCGCCGCTCCGGTCTCAGCGATCTGCTTCCATGCTGTTTCCTTGATGGCTTCCTGCAAATTTGGGATCTGGGTTTTCTTGCTCGGTCTGACCATGTTTACTCCTTATTTACTATACAGTGTAAATATACAGTGTATAGTAAATACTGTCAAGGGTAAAAAAAGACCCCGGAGATTTCTCTCCGAGGCTTGGGTCACATAACCTCTTTCACTGCCAGCCATTCCCCTGCCTGCTTGGGGTGTTCCGCCCAAATCAATTTGCCAGCATCTGCCAATTTACCAACGCTCCTCTTCATCACTTCATTGCCCCAGCCAAACAACTTCTGCAAATCACGCAATTGCGCGGCACCGACCATATCGAAATACAGTTCCAATATTTTTGACCGCGCCTGCGACTCGGTGATCTTCCGCGCCTGCTCTGCCAGATCTGGAAAGTGACTGGTCGTTATGGCGTAGATGTGCGAATACTTCCATGCCCCTGCCTGGGCAACGCCAACAGGCAAAATCTTGAAATCACGCTGCAGATATTCCAACGCCTTGTTAAATTCTGAATCTTTGGCATTGCTCAGTTTGGCTTCCTTGCGCAAGTCTATGGTGTGCATGGCGCCTTTATCGAGCAGGGCTTCATAAACTTGCTTCGCTGACTGCGGCAGCCGCCCTTCCTGATAGGCGATCAGATAATCTTCTTCTGGCGCTCCGTAATTTTCAGAGAGGGCATAAAAATATGGCGCGGTCTCCATTGAGATCATTGTTGCTTTGCCGCGCAGGATCTTTCCGTAGTACCAGATCTTTTTGTCGAGGGCGTTATCTTTCCAACCCCATGTGATGTGACCGGGGTCGTCGTGCTTATCAGACACGGGGCGATCCCCTGCAACGGCTGTCCACAATGACGGCAGGTCAATACCTTTGATGGGCCAGAAGTACGTGAAGCCGCGTTTATTGACGAAGGTCAATGCCTGGGCGGGAGTGGAAATCCGTTTGGCGGGAGGCAGGTTGAAGGTCCGCGCTCGATGCGCCAGAAGTTTTTTGAGGTTGATCGGAGTCATCATTCAGATTTTATCATCCACAGATATTTAAAACACAACAGGCTGGTGAAATCACCAGCCTGTTGTTTATTGATGACTGCTAATCGAATTTGAAGCGCGCGGTTTGAGTTGTACCGTCGTTCAATTGGATCTGCAGGATGCCGCACTTATGTTCCCAGTTCTTACCTGTTCTCCACAAGTAAGTGTACTGGTCGGTCTTGGAGTTGTAAGTTAGTGACTTCGCTACGGTTGTGATTGGGCTGCCGATCGGAGCGGAGGTTGAGCAGGAGATGAATTGAATATTGGGATAGCCAGCCGCGAAAATATTCAATCCCTGATTACCGGTCAGTGAGAACCGAACCGGCACGGTGTTGCCCGCGTCCACTTTGGTAAAGGCAGCAGGATTCTTGATCGGCTTGAAGAAACCGGCAAAGTTATAAATAACAGTGACCGTGGACTCGCTCACCGATGTCAGCCCGCCGGGATCAGTTCCTTGAACTTTGACGATATGTGAACCGGGAGCTGTGAGAGCCACGGCAGAGAAGGATACGCTCTGCCCGGGTGTTTCAAATGAGCCGTCATTATCCAGATCCCAAGCATAGGTTAGGGAATTACCATTGATATCTGAGCCGGTGGCGGAAAGGGAAACCGATGCCCCTTCGACAACCGAGTACGGTCCGCCAGCATTGACGGTCGGCGCAGGCAGCACGGTATCCACTGGACGGGTGGGCAGGATCTGAATGCGTTCATCCTGAGTGACCGGGGTATCCGCTTTGTTGTAAGCAGTCTCGGGGGTGCTGTGGAAGGCAGTCAGGTAGGTCTGAAGCGCCTTTTGTTCACCAAGAACGGTGGATGCCGATTGACCCACCGCGGCAAAAGTGGTCGCTGCAGTGAAGTCCAAGGTCTCATCAACCAATGAACTGACCGTTCCATCCGCCAGAAGATAACGGAAGTTATCCGCGTTGACTTTGATCGGGTAGCCGTCGCCGCCGTTTGCCGTAAAGTTCAAACAAACAACACGAATGACCGCCGGGGCTCCGGGATAGAACACGCCATTACGATAGATGGCACTTGTAATATTCCCGTTCAGGTCAGTCAGTGAGATGCTCTTCACGCGATTGGGTGCGCCGCTGCTGAAATCGTAAGAGACACGCATCCCGCCGATCTGCATATAGCCGCCATTTTGAGCGGACGGTCCGGATGAAAGACCGGCAGCGAATTCAAGAATGTTCTTCAACCCTTGCGGCGTGGTTTCAAAGACCATCAACTTGTTATCAAAGCGCAGAGCGTTTTCAATATCAAGCGTGGAAATCGCGCCAGCGGGTTTGTTCGCGAGCGGATTGGCGATCGGCGCGATCTTGGTGCCGTCTTCGTCAATAGAGCCGATGGAAGCGCGCAAACCACCGCCGTTCTTCAACGAGGTCATGTTACCCGCGCCAAGCGCCTGCAAAGCCATATAGCTGTTGGCATCTGCGCTGATGTCACCGAGGTTCACTTCCTGAACGCGACCGAAAGCACGATCACCTTCGAGGTAGACATTGGTATATCCCCAGAGGGTGCCGTCTTTGGCAGCAATGACAGCGCCGATGGCATCCACGATCGCCTTAACCTTGGAGCCGATCGTGCTCAAGGCAATGATCTGGCTGGCAGGGTCTGTGGTGTTGTATGCCGCTTGCAGGTTTGTTTCTGTGGAAGCATATGCCCCGTTAAGTGCGGGGTCGAGGTTTTCGACGATCAAATCGCCATTGGCATCGAAGTCTGCCACGAGGCGGCCGAGATAGGTGTACTCGGTATCTGTGGTGACGATCAGAACGGGCTTACCATCCTGCCCGGCGGCAACGATCGGGTAGGCATCTGGAACAAAGTCAGCGGAGTGCCCATTGAACCCAACCGCAGTATCGGTGGCATCTCCCATGCGTTCGTGACCGCCGCCCGCGACCATTACGTCTATGCCTGAAACGAGCGAAGCCAGCGCCTTATTCCGCTCGATGGTATCGAGCTGGTCGATCAAGACGATCTTGTTGACTCCAAGGGTGTTCAAGGCATTTACAGCCCCTTGCAAATAAGCCGCAACTTCCTGCAGATCATCTGTGGCGGGATTTCCGTCATCCATCGGCACGGTGCCGTTGGGCGAGGTCTTGGTCAGCAACTCAAATGTGGTTGCTCCCACCAAGCCGATCTTCTCTCCGCCTTTGGTCACAACGGCGTAGGGCGCGATCTTGCCTTTGATGGTTGAGGCTTCCGCTCCGGCATAGGTATTCGCATTGAAATTATTATTGAGGGATTTGTCAGCGAGACCGCGCAAGGAACTGTCTGCCGCAAAGTTCAGGTTGGCAGTGAGTAACGGGAATTGCGCTCCCACCCAAGGTCCTGAGCCGGCGATTGCGCCTTGAAGCACAGGAGAGCCAAGGTCAAATTCATGATTGCCCAATGCTGAAGCGTTAGTACCGAATGCGTTCATGATCGCGATATCAGGGCGGCCAAGAGCGGTTGCTCCGATCCCGGGCACAGCATTGAGTGAAGGATCCGCGCCGCCAACGAGCCAAGGTCCGGGGATATAACTATCTCCCTCGCCAAGTACCAAAGTATTGACGTACTCATCATCGAACTTATCGATCATGGCACCCATGATCGGAGCGGTGGAAACACCGAGTAAACCGCTCTCGCCATAGTAATGAAGAATTTGAAGTGTGTAAGCCGGGGGGATCAAGGCTTGCGCAGGACGAGCAGGCAAGACCAACAGAGAAAGGATCAAAAGCACCGAAAACAATCGAAGCAAGGTTGTGTTGTTAACCTTTTTGCCTCGTCGAACACTTGCGGTTTCATTCATATTAAGTCTCCTCTAAAAATTTGTAAATGACAAATTCTGCCGGGCAGGTCCAATGCCTGGCAAATTCTCCTCTGAGTTCGATCTGGGCAATTACTATCTTCGCAGTCACCGCCTTTCAACAGTAAAACGAACCTTACAAACGAGATCCAATAAAACGAACAAGTCGGGACATTATACAACGGGAATTTCCAATTTTGTAACCTCCAAAATTAAACCTGGTGAAACGGCGGGCAACACCAACAGCAGTCACTTTGCAAAGTAACCGCCGCCTCTTATACTTGCGGCATGAAACCGCTCACCCGCTTCCAAACACTGCTTCCGCAAAAATCACAGCAAGAGATCCAGAAGATCAAGACTCCCTACGAGGTGCAGGACTTTCTTTATTCCATGCCCTACAACGCGGAGGAACGCGACCGCTCGCCATTGAATGTGATACTTGACGGGCAGTGCCATTGCCTGGACGGCGGATTCCTCGCTGCGATCCTGCTCTGGAATATTGGATTCACGCCGCTCGTTCTGGACCTGACACCTGCTCCCGGTCTCGACGATGACCACGTCCTCGCGCTCTTTCAAGTGGACGGGCACTGGGGCGCGGTTGCCAAATCCAATTACGTCCAACTCGGATTCCGAGAGCCGGTCTACCGCAGCATTCGCGAACTGGCGATGAGTTACTTTGAGCACTACATGAACACCCATCGGCAGAAGACCCTGCGTGGATATACCCGCCCGATGAATCTATCGAACCTTTCTCCTGAATGGATGTGGGATGAACCGGCCGCAAACCGTCTTTATTACAAAAAGTTCTACGCCCGCAAACCCATCGCATTGATCAGCAGAAGCATGGAAAAAAGATTGAACCTTGTGCGCGAAAATGTTTTCGAAGCGGAAACCCTCGGCACCGATATGAGCTGGGTCTTTGGTAACCGTCCAGAGTAAACACACAAGTTCCACACATTTCCTTCACCGCTGTGTAATTCCCCAATGAGAAAATGATGTCAATAAAGCGTGTGCTTTATAAAACAAAAACTTATTCATTGGAGAACAAAAATGAAAAACAAAAAATGGTTGACCTACACAATCGGTATCCTGTTGACCCTGGTCGTGATGGTGGCAGTGGCGGGCGCGGGCTTCCGTGTGGGAATGAGCCAGAGCGGCACCTTCAATCGCGCCGCCTTCGCCCATGACTTTGACGGCGCCCCCCGCACCATGCAGGGAAATGATCAAACCACCGACCCGCATGGAATGCGCAGCAGTTTCAAAGATCACGGCAAGCAGCAATTTACACAGGGATTTGACGGTCGCGGCAACAATCGCGGCGGCATGCCCTTCGGCTCCCCGCTCTTTGGGTTGATCCGCATTGCGGTGCTGGGACTTCTCGCCTGGGCTGGTTACAAGTTCGTAAAGAACAGCGGTTGGAAGTTGACCCGCGAGCAAGCCGCCCCCGCGCCCGCTCCTGCTCCGGTTGAAAGCGAAGCTGCCAGCGTGGAGGTTGAGGAGAAGAAAGAATCAGAGTAGCGAATATTGCTTAACCTGAACCAGATACCCGTCTCGCAAGAGGCGGGTATTTTATCCTCCCAATCCCCACAATTTCTTCACACGCCAATCCCTTCACCTTATGGCATAATGCAAAATCAAGGAAACAGAACATGCCGCAGACCGTACTCATTGTTGATGATGAAAAAAGACTCGTCTCCCTCGTGGAAAGTTATCTCACGCAGGAGGGATATCGCGTTGCGACCGCCTTCAACGGCAAACAGGCGCTTGAGGTGGCAGCGAAGGAAAAACCTGACCTGATCATCCTCGACATCATGATGCCTGAAATGAACGGATATGAATTTCTGCGTGCGCATCGTACCGAACGCGACACTCCCATCATTATGCTGACGGCCAAGGTGGAAGATGACGACAAGATCATCGGGTTGGAACTCGGCGCGGATGATTATGTGGTGAAGCCGTTCAAGCCGCGTGAGTTGATGGCGCGCGTGCGGAACGTCCTGCGGCGGGCGGGAAAATCTGAACCGACAGGCAAGACGCTCAAAGTTGCAGATATTGTTCTGGATCGTGACAGCCGCGAAGTGCTGGTCGGCGAGCGCAGCATTGACCTGACTCCTTCGGAGTTTGATCTGCTTGCAGCGCTGATGGCAACCCCGGGGCGGGTGTTCTCACGCCTCGACCTGCTCGATGTGGTGCAAGGTGTGCGATATGAAGGATACGAGCGCACCATTGACACGCACATCAAGAACCTGCGCGCCAAAATGGGTGATGATCCGCGCAAACCTCAACACATCGAAACCGTGTACGGTGTAGGCTACCGACTGAGCAAAGGTTGAAATGAAACTAACTACTAAACTGATCCTTGCTTTTCTTGCTGTGAGTTTGTTCAGCACGGGCATCATCGTCATTTCCAGCCGCATCGCCACCAACCGCGAATTCGACAAATTCATCAACGACCGCTACGAAGAAGAACTGCTCGATCAGCTTTCTGATCACTTCGCAAAAAAACAAAGCTGGGACGGCGTTGAAAAGATCTACCAGCGCGACCACTTCAACCCAAACGATAAACATCCGCTCTTCTTTGCCATTGCAGACGAAAATGGAAACATCATCGTCGAAGGAGACGGCTACCTGTTGGGAGAGAGCGTCAGCGAAAGCCAGCTTCAAGCGGGCAGCCAGATCGAAGTGGACGACCGGATGGTCGGCATTCTTTTGCTCAACGCCCCACTCGACAAAAATCCGCTCGAAGATGAGTTCATCCGCCGCATCGGCAACTCCATTTTTCTCAGCGCCGTCGGCACCATCCTGCTCGCCTTTATTCTCGGCGCGATCCTTTCACGCACCATCACCCGCCCCATCCGCGAACTGACGAAAGCCACACACGAAATGGCGGATGGAAAACTCGGTCAGCAAGTGCCTGTGCGCTCGCGTGATGAGATCGGCGAACTCGCATCCTCCTTCAACAAAATGAACAGCGACCTCGCAAGGTCTTTCAACTTGCGCAAACAAATGACAGCCGACATCGCCCACGAACTCCGCACTCCGCTCGCGCTTATCATCGGTCACGCCGAAGGTGTGCATGACGGCGTGCTCCCACCCTCGAAAGAAAATTTTGAGATCATCCGCGAAGAAGCGGAGCGGCTCGAAAAACTTGTCAACGACCTTCGGACTTTATCACTCGCAGATGCCGGTGAGCTCTCGGTGGAATTCCAACCCGTGGAGATCCACAAATTCCTGAGCGATATTCAATCTCATTATCTGGCGCCGTTTAATCAAAAGCGCATCACCCTTAATCTGATGCCTGCTCCTGTGCTTCCGGCAAATCTTGACCCGAGCCGCTTCTCACAAGTACTCACAAATATTCTGGATAACGCTTTGCGCTTCACCCCCGAAGGCGGCCGCGTGGACATGAGCATCCGCCAAAGCGGAGATCTGATCGAGATCAGCATCCAGGACAGTGGAGACGGCGTCACTGCGGAAGACGCCGCGCATCTCTTCGACCGCTTCTACCGTGCCGACGAATCCCGCAATCGCGACGCGGGCGGCTCTGGCTTGGGGCTCGCCATTGCCAAATCCATTGTTGAAATGCAAAAGGGAAAGATCTGGGCAGAGAGCGAAACAGGCAAGGGATTGAAGGTCATCATACAAATACCCGTAGCAAAATAAAAAGAGCGCGGAATTAATTCCGCGCTCTTTTTATTACACAGCCTGTTTCTTTTTCTTTTTTGCCAGGCTTCGCGGCCAGGCTATGACCATCACCAGAACGGCGATCACTCCCACGTTCTTGATCAATCCAAACATCCAGCGTGGAACGCCGCGCTCTTCTCGATCACCGCGCTCAGGGCGAAACTCTCCGCCCTCAGGAGGTCTGAACTCCTCCCCGCCATCCGAGCGGAAGCGCGGCTCGCCGTCAAAGTCAGGTGCATTCGCACCGCTGGCATTGACGGCCATCACCATCGCGCCAGACAAGGCAAAGAACACCGCAAGTATGACCAATGTGCGAATCAATGTCTTCATACCGAAGCATCCTTTTTTGCCTTGGTTGCAAACATCCGCGCGATCGGTTGAAAGAGATATTTGCCAAAAGTGTTGACGATCCAATTCCAATGCAAAGCCGTGTGAACGCCAAGCAGCAACAGCCCGATATTGGCAGACATATCGTGCAGCCTGCGCCAGGCAAACCCCGGCGGAAGCACAAATCCCAGGTACGGCAAAGCCACTTCAGAGATCATCGCTCCAGATACCATGATGAGTGTCCCATCAATGAACAACAGCCAATTCAAAATGTAATTGGTGCGATTCAGGCTGCCAAGTTTTCCCAGAAAGCGGCGCGTGATCTCCGTGATCCAATCCCAGCTCAAAAGCAGGTGAATGGTCATCACGGCGATCACAGACAGGCTCAGCCACTCATGAATTGCAAGCCCGCTCGAGTGCGGGTCCATGGTGACGAGAAAAGCAATAAACAAGGCCACATCCAGCCACAGTTTGGTCTTGGTTTGGCTTGAAGTGGTTTTGATAACTTCGGTGCTCATAAGATCTCCTTGTCGAATTGATTGCCCTATTTTATAGGCATGTCCGCCGCAGTGGTGAAAAAAATCAGCGTAAATTGTGAAGATATTGTAAAAAAAATCCGCCCCCGATTTTTGAGATCGGGGGCGGATCCAATTTTAGGAAGCTAGCGTCTGAGGCTTTCTCTTTCCGACCAGCTTCGGCAGGTTCAGATATAGCGCGCCCACCACTGAGATCATCAAAAGGCTTTTGATCGATTCCGCCGGGAACATAAATCCCTCGTCTGGTTCTTCCCGATCCCGAGGCTCGAACTCATCATCATGATCGTCAGGTCTTTCTAAAACCGAAGCCTGATCTGTGCCCAAGGAGACGGTCACTGCCCCGTAGAATGTTCCGCCGATCAATACCGCCACAACGAGGATCGCAAGGATTTTGAAAATAGTCTTCATGGCTAGGCGTCCTTTCTCTGCATACCCATCGCAGGGATGCGAACCTGCGGGTTGGAAACTCGTCCGGCGAACAATCGCTTGAACATATTTGTGATCCAATTCCAGTGGACAGCCACATGCAAACCCATCAGGATCATGGTGATGTTGGTGGACACTTCATGCAGTTCCTTCCAGGTGCCGTTCTCGGGCAGGGAAAGCCCAAAGAGAGGAACGACCGTTTCAGAGATCATCAAGCCCGAAAGCATGATCATGATCCCGCTGGCAAACAACGCCCAATTGAGGAAATAGTTGAAGCGCTGTCCCTTGGCGACCTTGCTGAATAAGCGAGCAGTGATCTGCACGATCCAGTTCCAGTTCAAAAGCAGGTGAACGACGATCACGCCACCGAGGGAGAGCGACAACCACTCATGAATGGCGGCGCCGGTAAAGTGCGGAGCACTGGCGATCAAAAGCGCGACAAAAGCGCCGAGGTCTATCAATAGTTTGGTGAGATTCTGTTTTGACATTTTGTTCTCCTTGTTCAATTCAATGATGAACATTCTAAGATCCGGGAGAACAGAATAGGTGGATGAATTGCGAACGAAATATGAGGAAGTTGTAAAAAAACAGGAGTGACTAAAAAAATTAGCTTTGATAACCACAAAGGCGCAAAGTCTCTATGGTTGCCTAGTGCCTTGGCGCTTTCAAAACTTCGTGATTAGCCCACAAGATTAGCCACTGACAAAAATACAAGGTCCTCACTAAACAGGCATGATGGTTTCTTTGGATTCGATCACTTCGGCTTGTAATTTCCCCGCAGAAAGTTCACGCATGCCCAGTTGAAAAGCATCGAAATCGCTGACTGGGAATTGCATGGTCAGGGTGATGTCTCCTGCGAAATCTTCACTGAGAATTTCTCCGCGATGACGCGCCGCGAGCAGGCGCACCCGCTCCAGAAAATTATATGGGATCGCAAGCATCACCACCTGCACAGCGATCCGCTCTCCGCGCCCGACTGCATGGACAACAGACTGCGCCGCCTCGGTGTAGGCTTTGACCAAGCCGCCTGTACCAAGCAGGGTTCCGCCAAAATAGCGGGTGATGACAAGCGCGACATCGCCCAGACCGCTTCCACGCAAGACCGCCAGAGCAGGCTTGCCCGAAGTCCCCGAAGGCTCGCCGTCATCTGAAAAGTATTCCGTCACGGTGTTGCCTCCGCCAATAATGTAGACCGGAACGTTGTGCGAGGCGTCGGCAAATTCTTTGCGAATGCGCGCCATGAAATCACGCGCTTCTTCGATCGAAAAGGCAGGCGCGAGCGTGGCAATGAAACGTGAGTTGATCACAGTCTGCTCACGGCGGATCTCTTCAAGGGGTACGGTGTAAGATTTGCTCATGAGTGGAATTTTACCTTTATAAATTAATCCAGCACATGATACACTTTTTACATGAAGCCCAAAATACAGATCCATAAAGACCTGCAAGAGTTAAGCGCGGCGGCTGCCCAATTATTTATTGAAAGCGCTGCAAATGCCATCGCTGCGCGCGGAAGATTTCTCACCGCACTTTCGGGTGGAGGAACACCCAAACCGCTCTACGAATTATTAGCTCAACCGCCATACCGTGACCAGATCCAGTGGGACAAGGTCCATGTTTTTTGGGGAGATGAAAGATGTGTACCCATGGATGACCCGGGAAATAATTACTTTCAAGCCAGGCAAGCCCTTCTTGACCATGTACCTGTACCGGCGGAAAATATCCATCCCGTCAATTCTGAACTTGAGCCAGAGTCTGCCGCGAATGATTACGCTCAGGTCTTGAAAGATTTTTCTGAAGCCCCTCTGACATTCCCGCGCTTCGACCTTGTTCTGCTCGGCATGGGAGATGATGGTCACACAGCCTCGCTCTTCCCCAACTCACCTGTGGATGAGTCCTCGCCTGTGATCGCGGTGACCGCAAATTATCAGGACCGTCCTGCCAGGCGCGTATCCTTAACCCCGCTGGTATTCAACACGGCGAGACAGGTGATCTTCATGGCGGTTGGAAAAAGTAAAGCTGAAAGGCTTGCCAGTATTCTAAATGGCGACTATCATCCCGCACTATTGCCCGCACAGCGCATCCGCCCGAACGATGGAGAAATCCTTTGGCTGGTGGATGAATCAGCGGCAGAAAATATCACTTCATCCTGAGAAAAGTTTCGCCGATTATTATCAGCGGGCTTTTCCGAGCAGGAAGCAAAGCAAAATGAATTAATTAAATATCCAAAGGAGTAGAAGAAAATGGAATTGGCAATTATCGGTCTGGGAAAAATGGGATTGAACATGGCAACCCGTCTTGTGCGGGGCGGTCATCGAGTGGTTGGATTCGCCCGCAGTCAGGCAACCGTGCAGGAAGCAGTGGAACTTGGCGCTGAAGGAGCAAGTTCTCTGGAAGACGCGGTCAGCAAGCTCAACGCGCCGCGCATCGTGTGGGTCATGGTCCCTTCCGGGCAGGCAACAGACGATACGATCAACAAACTCGAAGGCATGTTGAGCAAGGGAGATATCGTCATTGACGGCGGAAATTCGAACTACAAAGATTCTGTCCGTCACGCGGCACAACTCGAAGCGAAGGGTATTGACTTTGTTGACTGCGGCACCAGCGGCGGCATTTGGGGCATCAGCGAAGGATACAGCCTGATGATCGGCGGCCGGCTCGAAGTCACAGAAAAGATCCGCCCCATTTTTGAGACACTGGCCCCTGCGGCAGATAAAGGCTGGGGACGGGTTGGTCCGCATGGCGCTGGGCATTTCACAAAAATGATCCACAACGGAATTGAATACGGCATGATGCAGGCTTTCGCAGAAGGCTTCAGCATTTTGAAGGCAAAGGAAGAATTTGAACTGGACCTCGCGCAGATCTCGCAAGTTTGGCAGCATGGAAGTGTGGTCCGTTCGTGGCTGCTGGATCTGGCGGTCAATGCCTTGAAGGAAGATACCGAGCTCAAGGATATCAAGCCTTGGGTTGCAGATTCCGGCGAAGGCCGCTGGACGGTGTTCGAGTCCATTGACCTGGATGTCCCGGCGCCGATCATCACACTCGCATTGCAAATGCGCTTCGCCAGCCGCGACGAGGAGAATTACTCGGCACGCATGCTCTCGGCTTTGCGCAATCAGTTCGGCGGGCACGCGATTAAAAAGGCAGAATAGCAAGCAGGAATAATGAACAACGACCTCCCAACCTCAATCGTCATCTTCGGCGCATCGGGCGATCTCACCCAACGTAAGCTGATCCCTTCTCTGTTAAATCTCTCGCGCAAAGGCCGCATGCCAAAGACCTTTTTCATTCTTGGTTTTGGCGGCACCGCGTTCACCGACGAGCAATTCAGAGATCACCTGCATGAAGGCGCGAAGAAATTTGCGGGTTTCAAATTTACCGATGAGGAGTGGGATTCCTTTGCGCCGCGTCTTTTCTACCAGCAGGGAAGGTACGACCAGACAGAAGACTTCCGCACTTTCGCTCAGCGGCTCTCAACGCTTGAGGGCGGCACCTCCAACCGAATGTATTACATGGCCATCCCGCCGACGCTTTTCCCGAACATCATCGAGCAGCTTGGCGCGACCGGGCAGATCCATGAGAACGGCGGATGGCGGCGGGTGGTGCTCGAAAAACCCTTCGGCACCGACCTTGCTTCTGCCAGGAAATTAAATCATCAGGTACACAAAGAACTTAACGAAGATCAGATCTACCGGATCGATCATTACCTTGGCAAGGAAACGGTTCAGAATATCCTCTTCACCCGTTTTGCCAACACCATCTTTGAACCGCTCTGGAACCGCAATTACATCGACCATGTGCAGATCACAGTTGCAGAAAAGGTGGGGTTGGAGCATCGAGCAGGTTACTACGACAGCGTTGGCGTTCTGCGTGACATGGTTCAGAATCACCTGCTTCAATTGCTGACGTTGGTAGCCATGGAGCCGCCTTCCTCATTCAAAGCCAGCGCATTGCGAAATGAAAAGGTAAAAGTCTTGAGCGCCGTCCAACCCATCACCGGGGCAGCCGTGGCTCAACACACCGTGCGCGCGCAATACAAGGGCTACATCAAAGAAGCGGAAGTGAAACCAGACTCCATCACACCGACCTACGCGGCGTTGAGATTGTTCGTCAATAATTGGCGCTGGCAGGGAGTCCCGTTCTATCTGCGCTCGGGCAAGAACCTGGCCGAAAAACATTCACAGATCATCATCAGTTTCAAAGAACCGCCGTTGGCCATGTTCCCCATGGCGCCGGGACATAAGACAGCACCCAATATGCTGGTGCTTTACCTGCAGCCTGACGAAGGCATTCACCTGCGCTTTGAAGCCAAGTCGCCGGATACAGTCTCTGATACGCGCTCGGTGGATATGGAATTCAACTACGCCGAATATTTTGGGCAGACCGCGATCCCCGAATCCTACGAACGGCTTTTGCTCGACGCACTGCAAGGTGACGCATCGCTCTTCACCCGCGCCGACGAAGTGGAATCCGCGTGGAGTTTGATCGACCCGATCCTTCAAGCGTGGGAAGCGGACCAGGCTCCGCCACTGGCGTATTACAAACCCGGAACGTGGGGTCCCGCAGAAGCCAATATCATGCTTGAACGCGACGGGCGCAAGTGGATGCACGAAGAAGCCCGCCACATGCTGGAGAGTTAAACTAAAACCGTGATGCAAGAGTATGCATCACGGTTTTAGCTTTCTGCGGCAGGCAGTGTAAAAAAGAAAGTACTGCCTTTGTTATTGCCTTCTGAACTTAACCAGATCCGCCCGCCGTGGACTTCGACAATGCGCTTGACGATCGCCAAGCCGATCCCGGTTCCTTCGCCCTCCGGGCTGAGCCGGTTGAATAACCCAAAGACACGTTCGTGATACTGCGGATCGATCCCCATGCCGTTATCTTTTACAAATAAGATCGGGAACCCGGTCTTTTCATCCAGTCCATATGAACCGATCTGGATGACGGGCTCACGCTGCTCACCCATGAACTTCACGGCGTTGGTCACCAGGTTCTGTAAAACCTCAACGACCCTCACCCGATCACAGCGGATCTTTGGCAGGTCTTCCTGAACCTCGACCTTAATCTCTTCCATCATCAGCGGGTTGAGCGCGAGGTGTAAAGTCTCGGTCACGATCGTATCGAAGTCCACATCTTCCATTGGATTAATGACCCGCCCGATCCGGGAAAGTTGAAGCAGATCACCCAGCAAGTTTTGCATCTTGTCGGTGGCATTGACCACACGTGCCAGGTCAGAATCAAAACGTTCCATATCGCCTTTGCGGGCATCTTCACGCAAGTAACCGACAAACCCCCGAATGGTCACCAATGGTGACTTCAGATCGTGGGAAACCGTGTAAGAGAATCGCTCGAGCTCCGCGTTCTTGGTCTCCAATTCTTTGATCAAGCGTGAGCGGTCGTCGAACAGGCGCGCCGTCTCAATGGCATTTCCTACCTGATCTGCCATGGTCTGCAAAGCGGTGATGTCTCCTTCCGAAAATGCGGAAGGCAAAGTGGATTGAATGCTCATCGCGCCGATCACATCTCCTCGAGCGCGAAGCGGCAAGGCAAGCTCTGAGCGCGTCAACGGCAAAAGCGGATTCTTGAATCGCACCGCATCTTCACCGACATCCAGCACGATACGCGCTTCATTATTCGCAATGCACCACCCGATCATCGATGAATTACCGATCGGGAGGGAGTGCTGCGATTTCAACAGGACCTGTCCCATTTCACCGGTCGCCGCCCGAAGCACAGCTCTTTCGTTATTTTCATCCGCTAAAAAGATGCCTACATAGTAATAATCAAAATGAGAGCGGATCAATTCCACGACCGTAGAGAGCAGGGTCCCCAACTCCAAAATGGAGGTTGCCGCGCGAGAAACTTCACTGGCAGTCTGCAATTGCACTGTCCGGCGGGTCAGTGACTCTACAATCCTGTCCTGCTCCACCTCTGCCTGCTTGGCTTGAGTAATATCTGCCCAAACTCCCAGCCAGTATTCAGGGTCTCCCTTTGCGTTACGGATAAGCCTCGCTTCATCACGCACCCACACCAGTTTCATATCTTTTGAGAACAACCGATATTCCATGGTGAATGTTTCGCCGGTTTTGGAAGTTCTGATGCTTTCCTGCTTCACAGCCTCGCGATCTTCCGGAACGACGATATCCAGCCACAACAAGGGATTGGCAAGAAACTCCTCCTGGGTGTAGCCGAGCATCTTCTCCACCTGCGGGCTGACATAGATCATGTTAGCCAGGATCGTCACATCTTCAATATAAGTGACCGTGGAAATATTTTCCAAAAAATATCGATACCGGGTTTCGCTCTCATCCGCGCGCGCGAAGGCTCTTCGGGTCAGGTTCACAGACATCCGCTGAAAGAGAGCGACAACCAGGAAAAAGAAGGAGTAAATTAATAACTTTGCAGCAGGGGAATATTCAAAAGAGTCCGGCAGGAGCTGCGTCCACTCGGCATAGATCAAAAATCCGCCAAACACGATGCTCAAAAAAGCGAACAGCGCACCCGCCAGAAAACCAAATAAAAGAGAGGCAGCGAGAATGACCACGACATATCCCACCATGATCGGCGCATCCACCCCGCCGCTGATATACGCGCCAATGGAAATAGCCGCCCAAGTCAGGACAAAAAGGATCCAGCCGGCAGCACCCACCCTTCCTTCGTCGATCAAACCCAGAACGAAGGATGAGACGATGGACACCACGGCACAAATGACCACCGACCGCAATATCAATTCATTGAACGCCGTCAGGGAAACGATCACGAACACCAGGCTCATTAACATCGTCCCCGCCACAAGAGAGCGGAGAATACCCGCTAGCTGTTCGCTTTCCGTTTCTCCTCGGGGAGATGCCATGGTATTTTTCTTCATGGGGCAATGCCTGATTTTACTTGAAAACCTTCAAGCCACTAAATTTCCAAAAACAATTGACAGGATGATGTAAAATTACAACATCAGTCTTATTGGAGTAGTTGGGTCAAGGAGCGCCAAATGGCAAAGGTTTTCATCTCTTATTCTCGCAAGGACATTGAGTTTGCAAAAAAACTCACCGGGGAATTGAAAAAAAGCAGCCTGGATTTCTGGGTGGACTGGGAAGGTATCCCTCCCACCGTAGATTGGCTGGCCCAGATCGAGAAGGGAATTGAAGAATCAGACACCTTTGTCTTTATTTTGAGCCCGGACTCCATCAAATCCAAAGTTTGCAAACAAGAGATCGAAATGGCCGTGAAGAACGGCAAGCGGCTGGTCCCGATCGTGGCCCGCGATGTCAAAAGCGATCTGGCGCCGTCGGAGCTTTCTCACCTCAATTGGATCTTCTTTCGCAAAGCGGACGATTTTCAAGAGGCGATCAAGAAACTGCTCACTGCCATCAATACCGACTACGAGTGGGTGCAGATCCAACGCCGATTGCAGGTCAAAGCGCTTGAATGGGAACGAAGCAAGCAGGAGGGAAGTTTCCTGCTGCGCGGCAAAGACCTGCAAGATGCCGAACTTCAGCTCGCCACCAACTCAGCCAAACAACCTCATCCCACCAGTCTTCAACGCGAGTATGTGCTTCGCAGCCGGCAAGCCGCTGACCGGTCACGGCGGATCACAGCCATTATTTCCGCGATCGGGATCATCGCGCTGACCGCGCTCTCCATCGCCAGTCTGTTTTGGGCAAACGAATCAAATCAAAACAGAATAGAGGCTGAAGCCAACCTGGTCAAAGCACAGCAAGCCGAGGCGAAAGCCCTCGATGAAAAAGAAAAAGCCCAACGTGCAATGCTCGAGGCGGAAGAAGAAGCTCGCAATGCCAGATCTGGCCGCCTGTTATTGGAGCAACAAGGCGCATTGAAAGACTTCCCTCAAAGAGCGTTGCTCATCGCGCTTGAAGCCATTCACCTCAGAGAAGAAGCAAAGGAACCCATTGAACCTGCAGCTGAAGAAGCGCTGCGCCTCGCGCTTGAAGGTACGCCCGGAATGGGGCTGCCCGGATTCAACAACGAGGTCAGCCTGATCCAGTTCACCAAAGACAACAAGTGGCTGGTGGCTGGCAGCACCGTCGTGGAAGGTGAAGGGCAGATCAAGTTTTGGAATTTTGAATCGCTCATGAGCGACCCCGCATATCAGCCCGATTCGATCTCACTCCCGATCAGTTATTTTGACAACGAAACAGGTTTCTCTTCCGAGGGAATTTACCTAAGCCCAAACACAACCTGGCTGGTCGCCACACGTCAGAACGAAACCAAGCTTTGGAAGATCGACGCTGAAGGGACGAACCGTGAACCTTTGGTGTTTGAAGGTGAAGTGGAATTCACTGACCCTAAAAGTGATTACACGATCCTTGAAAAGCAGGAAAACAAAACAACGCTTTGGAAGATCAATCCCGAAGATCTTTCTCAAGAATCCGACCCAACCAGTTTCACGGGCAGCCTGATCACCTTTAGCCCAGATAAAACCCTGCTCGTCACGGACGACCCGGAAAAAGGTCTCTTACTGTGGAATTTCTACGCCCCATCCACACCCCCGGTTCAATTAACCAGTGACCATGCCAGTTCCTACCAATTGATGATCATTGACCCCGCCAATCGTTGGCTCATCCTGTTCCAGGATGTCCCGCGGGAAAACATTCAGATCCCCACCACCGACAGCTTTGGGAACCCAGCCGGCACGGAAGCCTGGCTTTCAACGGATGTTGTTCTTATCCCGCTTGACCAAAAATCCGCTCCGCCGCAATACCGGGTGACTCTTAATCAAGCGCTCGATACAAGCATGATCCCACCGAAATTCAGCCCCAACGGAAACACCCTCGTCTTCCTTGGCAGCTCCAGCCCGGATTTCTACGGGAAGACCAACCAATCCATTACGGCCTTCAAATTTATAGAAGGGCAGTTCAATTATCAATATTCGGTCAAACCGGATAAAAGCATCTATTCACTGGACTTCCCAAGCAACGATTGGCTTTATGTAGAATCGTATGATTACATGACCGGCTTATATAACTACACCATGCTTGACCTGAGACTTGAAAACCTGTACTCAGGGACCGAGATCCCGGTCTCATTGGCACGGGACAGCAACGGCGAACTGGCATTTTCCGAGGACGGAAAATGGCTGTTGACCACAAGCGGTGAAATGATCGATTTTGAACAACTGGAATTTAATCAAGCGGTGCTCATGAGCCCGGCTCCTATCACCACCACAGAAAACGGTCCAGCCGATCTGGTTCGGGTACTCGAAAACAATCCCGAGTCACTCGGGCTGGAAGATTCATTCACGGCTTCGGCTCTCAGCCCTGATGGGCTTTGGTTTGCAGCGGGCGCACGCGACGGATCCGTTCGTATTTGGAACAACAAAGAACCGCATCAATCTTCCAGCATCAAGCTGGCGGAATATGCCAACTACTTCGCGTTCAGCAATGACAATAACTGGATGGCTGCCGGTAAAAACCTCTGGCACCTGAAAGATGGAATACCTGAGTGGTCAGTTACCTTGGAAAGCGAATTCTCACCGAACGTTGCCGTGTTCAGCCCAGACGGTCGCTGGCTAACTTACGTCCTGGATATGGGAACCTACTCTGAAGACGGCACATACAATGCGGCGGTGCGGGTTAAATTGGTCGACGTGACCCAGGTCACCGAAAAAAGCGGAGTAACTCCCATCATCATCAGTGACAAGGAAACGATGTACTACCGAATCCAATTCAGCGCAGACAGCCGGTGGATCGTATTCAAGGATGCGTACTTCCTGGACCGAATGCCCGCGCTGATCTACGACACTCAAAACAAAAAGAGCTACCCGCTCCCCTACCCGTCTTTGGATGTGGATTTCACTTCGGATGTTAAGCATGTGGTGCTTACCGAAGGAGAATATAACTACGACGATGGTTCATATCACTATCACAACCCTGAGATATGGGCGCTCCCGCAGACCGCCAATGGCGATCTGAAATTGGTCAAAGACCTCGAGCAGCCCCACCCTTCCATTGTCAGTCCTAATGGACGTTGGCTGCTTTCCACGCCTCAACCACAGATCAACCCTGGAACCCAGCTTTACGATACGACCGTCACTGGCAGTCTGTGGGATTTGAACTGTGTCATTGAAAAGAATGACTGTCAACCTGTTGAGCTACCCGTTTTTCAGGCAGGCTTCACCCCCAATTCAAACCGTCTCATCACCGGGTACTCCGAAACGAACGAAGTCGAATCGCCTTTGGTCTTCGATGTCTGGGATGTGTCTTCAATCCCAAACAAGATCTTCTCAAGCCAGACACCCAATTTCGTTCCCAGCATTAGCCAAAGCGGAAATTTAATTGTCTTCCGCTCGCTCACGTATGACACCGCTTCTGCAGCCGGTTCGTTTTCCTCCTGGTCGGGATACACATTCCTTGGCTCCTCTGTAACTACTTTCGATGGATATGGAAAATTCAGTTATCCTGCAGGAGCTGAATTCTCCAACGCAAGCGGATTCCCTCAAACAGATTACGATGTGGAAGCCTATCAGATCACAAATGACGGACAAACCGGAGAAGCTTATTTCTTACGCGGGCACGAATCAAATATCTCTTCCAGCCAGATCAGCCCCAACGAAAGATACGTGTTGACCTACACTGGCGCGAACCGTGACAATGGCGGCGTCGCAGAGCACCTGCTTCGATTATGGGATACACAAAGAGAGCTCGCGCACTCTGAAACGCAGATCACCCCCGTGGTCCTTCCACTTGCCCCGGATACAGACATCGCACTCCTTGCCTTCAGTCCAGACAGCCGCTGGGTCTACGTGATCGACAGCCAGAACACCCTGCACTACTTCCCAACCGCCCTGGACGATCTTAAAGAACAAGCGTGCGTCGCCGTTGGCAGAAACTTCTCACTCAGTGAATGGGAACGCTTCTTCACCGATGTGGAAACGAAAAAAACACTGGACTATCGAAAAACCTGCGCCAACCTGCCAGAGCATCCCTCAGCGGTAAATCCATAAATAAAAAAACTCCGAGGAAAATCTCGGAGTTTTTTTATTCTAGTAACGACCTCGGTTCACAATGGCGTCGGGGTCTTGCAATTCATCGGTTCTGGCAGGGAAGACCTGCACAGCGCAAGCCTTGAACTCGGGGATCTTTGCCTGCGGGTCGAGCACATCGTTCGTCAACAAATTCGCGGCAGCTTCGTGGAAGTGGAAGGGGATGAAGAGCACGCCAACAGTCGTCTTCTCTGTCACTGTGGCTCGCAAGAAAACTTCTCCGCGTCTGCTCTGGACCTTGACCGGGTCGCCGTTGCGAATGCCGTGAATCTCCGCGTCGGCAGGGTGCATCTCCACCCGCGCTTCAGGGAACGCTTCATTCAACGACGAGTTGCGAGTCATTGAGCCGCCATGCCAATGTTCGAGCACGCGACCGGTGGTAAGGATGAACGGGAATTCGTCATCCACGGCTTCCATCGCGGGCACATAATCCAACGCGTGGAATTTTCCCTTCCCACGCGGGAAGGATTCCTTGAAAAGGGTCGGCGTGCCGGGGTGTTCAAGATTCGGAACCGGGTAGATCAAACCCAGCTTGTCAATGCGGTCGTAGGTCACGCCGGCGTAATCCGGATTGACGCTAGCCATCTCGCGCAGGATCTCCGAAGGGTGGGAATAATTCCAGTACGAGGTGGCAACTCCCAGCCGGGATTCGATCCGCGATGCTACAGCGCAAATGATCTGCCAATCTACACGAGCCTGTCCGCGCGGGGCATGCGCGGCGCGCACTCGCTGCACGCGGCGGTCGGTGTTTGAGAAGGTGCCGTCTTTCTCAGCGAAGGGAGTGGCTGGCAGAAAGACATCTGCAAATGCGGCGGACTCGGTAATGAAAATATCCTGCGCCACCAAAAACTCCAACTGCTCCATGTGCTTGCGGGTCTCGTTGAGGTTCGGCTCAGACATCATTGGATTCTCGCCCATGATGTACAAAGCACGGATGCCGCCTTCATGCGCGTGACTCAGAATTTCGGTCGTGGTCAGCCCCAGTTTTAGATTCAGCCCGCCGGGTTCAATGTTCCAAGCCTTTTCCCATTTTGCACGGTTATCGGGGTTATCCACCCGCATGTAGCCTGGGTAATGGAAGGGCATGCAACCCATATCGCTCGCGCCTTGCACATTGTTCTGCCCGCGCAAGGGATTGAGTCCCGTGCCATCACGTCCGATATGACCGGTGAGAAAAGCGAGATTGATCAACGCCAGAGCGCTGGCGGTCCCGTGTGATAACTGTGAAATTCCCATTCCCCAATAAATCGCCGCGTTCTTTGCCGTGGCGTACATGCGTGCCGCTTTGCGAATGTCTTCGGCGGGAACGCCGGATACTGACTCGGCATATTCGGGCGTGAATTTATCCAGCGATTCAAGAAAGTCAGTAAAGCCTTCGGTGCGGTTTTGAATAAACTCAGGGTTGGTCAGTCCTTCCTGAACAATGACATGCGCCATCGCGGAGAAGACAGGCACATTCGTGCCGGGCTTGAGCGGCAGCCACATCTCTGCAAAATCGACCAGCTCGATCCGGCGCGGGTCCACAACGATCATCTTTGCGCCGTGCTGTTTCACCGCCTCTTTCATTTGAAGGGAAATGATGGGATGGTTCTCGCTCGTGTTCGAGCCTGTCACAATGAACACATCATTGTAGATCACCTGCGAGGCGGTATTGCTCATCGCCGAAGAGCCGGTTGCCTGTTGAAGCGCAACCACGGAACCAGCGTGGCATAGCCGTGTGCAGTGATCCACATTGTTCGTGCGGAACAATGCCCGATACATTTTTTGTAAAAGATAATTGTCTTCGTTGGTCGCCTTGGCGCAAGCGTAGACCGCCATCGCATCTGATCCATCACGCTTGTAAATTCGGACAAGGTTATCGGCAACATAATCCAACGCCTCGTCCCATGAAACCTCGCGCCATTCTGATAGGTCAAAAGCCTGGGTCCGCCCACCGGCTTTTTGCGGAGACTTTCGAATGAGCGGAGTGGTCACCCGCCTCGGGTGATAAACATAGTCGTACCCAAACCGTCCTTTGACACACAGGTTGCCGTGATTGACAGGTGAATCAAAGGGCGAAGTAACTTTGAAGATATGGTCGTCTTTGACATGCAGCTGCAAATTACAACCTACTCCACAATACGGGCAGGTCGTCGTGACAATTCGGTCGGGTTTGATCATTCGTCCTCCAAAAATGGATAACTTTAAAAGTTACAAGGTTATCAAAACGATCGCGGCAAGCGCGACCAGAATGCCCAGTGTTTGCATGCGCGAGATGCGCTCTTTCAACACGACCCACGCCAGCAAGACCGTAGAGCCGGGATACAACGATCCCAGCACCGCCGCGACATCCATGCGACCGAACTGGGCAGACAATGCATAAAAAGTATTACCGGCCGCATCCAGTACGCTGCTCAGGGCAATGTACTTCCAACTCTCGCGAGATGGCATCCAGGAGATGCGGGCGATGGCGCAGTAAATCAAAAGCCCGCTGATCGAAGCGATGCGTGTTGCAGTGAGCGGCCAAAATATGGACGAACTGCTTGCGAAGGCAATGGCGGTAAAGAATCCGCCAAAGGCAAGCCCGGCCACAACCGGCAAGAACAGGTTGCCAAAACGCAGTTCGATTTCGAACCCACCTGAGATCAGCCAGACCGCCATCAATGCCAGCGCAAAACCAAGCAGGGTAAAAATGCGCGGAAGTCCTTCGGAAAACATGCTAACAAATACCGGCAATGCGGCCGCAACCAAAGCAGAGACCGGCGCTGCCACGCTCATCTGCCCGGTCGCCAGAGAGTGATACAACAACACCAAACCAACACCACCGCAGATCCCTGCCACACCGCCCCATAACCAGTCAGTCCAGGGCGGGATATTTTCTTTAAAAATCAAAGCCAGGGCAAGCATCATAAAAAGACTCATGACATGGGCAATCAGCACCACGCCATACGGATTCGAACGTTTGACGGCCATCCCGCCGCTGAAATCGCCCGCGCCCCAGGTCAATGCAGAGATCAGACCAAACATAACTGCAGTGAAAGCCATTTATCTTCTCTTCTTGCGCCCAGTATTCAGCACGGATATTTCCTGCGGCGACATTCCCTGCTCAAGCAAAAATTCACGCTTGGGTTTCAATGCTCCCGTTGGGCAAACCCCAACGCACTGCCCGCACAAGACACAGCTTGTTTCCGGGATCGACCGGTCAAAGAATGTCCCGATCTGGGTTTCAAATCCGCGACCGTTAAAGTTGATGGCAAAAGTATATTGCGCGTCTTCAGCGCAGACCTGAACGCAGCGCCAGCAAAGCAGGCACTTGGAATAATCCCGCACAAACATCGGGTTATCATCCTTCACGGGAGATTCCCGGCGTTCGGCATCTGGGAAACGGCTGGAAGACGCGCCGTACTCATACATCATATTTTGGATCTCCGGAGCCTCAGAAAGATCCATGGTGGATGCGAGCATCTCAAGGATCGTTCGGCGCGCGCGGATCACCTTCTCGCTTCGTGTCTGGACCTTCATGCCTGCGCCCGCTTTGACGATACAAGCCGGCTGAAGCACCCTCATCCCTTCCACTTCGACCACGCAGATGCGGCAAAGAGCGTTGGCCGTGGTCGCCTCGTGAAAGCAGATCGTGGGCACATCAATGCCGTTTTCACGCGCGGCTTCCAGCAGGGTTTTGCCATCTTCGATCGTGATCTCTTTTCCATCCATTAAGAATGTCACTGTCATGTTTCACCTTGTTTTTACAAGTTCAAAGTTACCAGCGGGGCTTATTTCACTTCTTTTTCGTTACGCTTTTTATAATCTTTTTTACTGTCTTTGGTTTTGCCTTTGATGCATTCCTGGCTTTTGCCTTCGTGACTTTTGAAACCTTTGAGACTTTCCGACCTTTTGACGCTTTGGAAACCTTTACAACCTTCTTTGTTACGGTCTTCTTCACAGCAGTCTTCGCCGCTTTGCGACTCACAGCTTTCAATTTGTGACTTTCCTCAAACAGTTCCGGCCATGTCTTCATGGCAGAGAGGACTGCGCTCGCGGCTGTCTGACCAAGCCCGCACAAACTGGCTTCGGTCATCGTCCAACCGACATCTTGCAAACGGACAAAATCATCGGGCATGGTATTCCCTTGAGCCACTCGATCCAGGATCTCCATTTGTCGTTGTGTTCCCATCTGACAGGGGTAGCACTTACCGCATGATTCGTGGGCAAAGAATTTCCCGAGCCGCTTTAAGACATCTCGCATATCCCGGGTCTCATCGAAGACCATCACAACACCAGACCCAAGCGGAAGCCCCGCTGCGCGAAGATCTTCAAATGTCATTTTGACATCGAGATGCGCAGGTGTGGCAAAGGCTCCAGCCGCACCGCCAAACAAGACAGACTTAAGTTTCTTTTTCCCCGCAACACCGCCCGCCATTTTCAAGAGTTCACGCAGAGTCACCCCGAAAGGAACCTCATAAACGCCGGGTTTAGCCACATCCCCAGAAACACAGAAAATCTTGGGACCGGGTGATTTTTCGGTACCGATCGTGCGATATTCAGTAGAGCCTTTGGAAATCACCAAGGGGACATTGCAAAGTGTTTCAACATTATTGATCACAGTTGGCTTGTCGAACAATCCGTTTGTCGTTGGGAAGGGAGGCTTCACCCGCGGAAATCCGCGTTTCCCTTCAATGGACTCGAATAGCGCGGTCTCTTCACCGCAGATATAAGCACCCGCACCCACACGAATTTCGATATCAAATCCTTTTCCAAGATAATCATCGAGTCGGGCTTCGTTGAGGGCATTTTCCAACACCGGCACAATGTAGGGATATTCGCCACGTATGTAGATGTAACCTTTGCTGGCGCCGATCGCGTACGCCGCGATGCACATCCCTTCGATGATACGATGCGGGTCATCGAGCAACAGCACTCGGTCTTTGAATGTACCCGGCTCGGATTCGTCGGCATTGCAAATGACATATTTTTGGTCTGCCTGGGCTTTCGCCGCGCCTTCCCATTTGATCCCTGTTGGGAATGCAGCGCCGCCACGCCCGACTAATCCGCTGGCTTTGATCTCTGCGATCACTGCCTCAGGCGTCATGGTCAATGCCTTCTTGTAAGCAACGTATTCCCCATACTTGGCAAGCGTCGTTGTGCCTTCACCGCAGTTCGCCGTTAATTCCCTGAGAGATCCATAAACCAACGACCTCGGAACGCCGATCTCATAGGATCGAAAATTTGCAGAAATGCCGGTCTGCGCATCATCATCCACAAGGGCCGCCGGAGCCTGATCGCAAAGCCCGAGGCATGGACTCCGCTCGATGGTCAGTGACAGGTCATCGGTCGTCTGACCGGCTTCTATTCCATTACTTTTGCAGAGATGATTTAGGAGTCTGTCTCCGCCCTTGAGGGCGCACGCCGGATCCACGCAAACTCGAATGAACTTTCTTCCGACTTGCTCATTATAGAAGAGGGAGTAAAACTCAATAACACCATGCACATCTGCCAAAGGCACACGCAAAGAACGTGACACCTCTACTGCGGCTTCTTCTGGCAGCCAACCGTAAATTCTCTGAACAGCGTGCAGGGCGGGCAAAAGTCCGGAACGTCCCAATGGGAGGTATGATTCGATCGCAGGTTTTATGGGTGTAAGGTCAATTTCAGACATGGATGCTCCAATACGCCGAGTATACCCGAAAGGCTTTTTACGGCACTAAAAATTTTATAACGGGTATCTTTTGAAAAATAACGATTAGTAAAACCGAACACAAATATCCAAGCAGGCCGATCAAGGGGATCATATAGGCGGCTAAGCCAGTTGTTGTCAGGGGTGATAATAAAGGCGTTGAAAAAAGCTCGGTCATCACGATCACATGCACAAGGTAAACACCAAAGCTTGTGCGACTCATGAGTGATATCAACTGCAAAAAAGAAGAGGGTGTCCCCAGGTCTTTACATAGAACAAAGAGAGAAGAAGAAAGCAATACAACATTAACCCCAAGATAACTCTCCAAGTACTGGCTTTGGATCTCGTAAGTTCGGAAAAGATACATCCCAAATAAAGTTCCCGCCAGAACCGAGATAAAGACCGCGCCTGCAACCTGCTTATGGGCACGAGTGACCTCCACTTTCCCGACCAAATATCCAAAAACAAAATATCCTATATACCCGTTCAGAAAATAAAATTCAAAACCCAGCGTAACAGGTGTGAACTCTGGCAACAGATTTGCCAAAGGGGTTAGTACGAACCACATCCCCAAAAAATAAAACAGATCCTTGTAAGCCGCTTTTTGCACAAGAATCCGCAAAACCGGGGTTAACAGGTATAAACCGAGCAATTCATAAAAGAACCACAAATGATTTGCACGCGGTCCTCGCAAGATCTTTACAAAAAAAGATACAATGATTTCAGAAATTGGGGCGGTTGGAATTCCATTTTGCCAGACCATGTAGATTACAGACCATATAACAAATGGCAAAAACACCTTCACAGCCCTTTTCTTGAAAAAATCGAGATAAGTCTCATTTTTCCCGAGAAGCAAAAGTCCGCTTGCCATGAAAAATAAAGGGACCGCTGTTCGGGTGATCAGGTAATAAAAACCGGCAACCATCCCGCGGCCGCCGCCTGTATATTCAACATGCGCCAAAACAACCAAAAACGCGCCTAATCCGCGAACGAGGTCCAGCCATTGCAAACGGGAGTGTTCTTCGTGGTGCGGAGTTTGATTGGTCTGCGTCATTTTTGAATTATATACTCCAAGCCTGTCAACGTGGAC
>JAGNWT010000002.1:0-73943 GCA_017985935.1 Anaerolineales bacterium
TGCGTTTTTGGGTGCGCATGACAACATCCGCGCCGACGATGCAGATCAATGCCTGAACCATCGAACCGAACTGATCATTGTTCGGACCGATGAACTTCAACAGCAGACCCGGGAACGCCATGGCAGATGCGGCGATGAGCCCGGCGTAGACCGGCTTGAAGCGGTCTTCGGTGGTGAACTTCTGCAAGCCCACCAGGAAGATCGTCACCAGCACAGCCTGCACCGCCAGACCGATCGACCCGGCGGATTCGAGATTCTTCAAACTCAGGGACGCGATCGCGCTTTGCTCTGTTGACCAGAGAATGAAATGATAGACCAGCAGGCACAACGGCATGGGAAGCACAAAGATCAGGAATACTGCCAAGGCTCCCATCGACCGATTCTGCGGTTCATTTTTTGACTCAACAGGAATGGATTGTGTCATGTTCTCTCTCCTCTCTAACTTTTTACTCGTTACTTTTTACTCATTACTTCGCACTCTTTCACTTCTTCCTACTCCGCCCCACCCTCGATCCCTGCTTCCACTTCAGGCTCGATCGGCTTATGCGGCTGGACTTTGAATATCTTGAAACCCAACTGCACCGATGGACCGACCAACACCGCAAAGACCGCCGTGCCGATCCCCGCGGGACCGCCCAGCAGCCAGCCAATGATCACCACGGTCACTTCGATGATGGCACGCGACATGCGAATGCTGATGCCCGTTGTACGTTTGACCGCCAGCATCAAACTGTCACGCGGACCTGCGCCCGCATCCACGCCAATGTAGATCGCGCTTGCCAGCCCCATTAAAAAGATCGCCAGCAACAACATTCCGACTTGCAGCCAGAGATTATCATTTACCGACGGGATGATCTTCAGCCAGAAATCCTCCCACGGACCGATCGACAGGATATTCGCCAGCGTCCCCCAGCCCAATCTTTCACGCATGGCCAGCGCGCCCGTCAACACCACGAACCCCATCACCACGGTCACCGTGCCAATGGAAAGATTCAACTTTGGAGCCAGCGCCACATCCAACACCGCCCAGGCGGTCGTGCCCAAATTAGAGCCGATCATCAACACGATCGCCAGCGCGAACATCGTAAACCCGATCTCGATCACCAGAAAGTCACGCGGAAAAGTCTTCCATCTGATTGGTTTGAACATATCTCTCCTTTAGAAAACACGATGATACCATGCACAGCATATTATGCTGTGATACACTCGCCGCATGGCACAAATTATCGAAGCCCATCGCGATGCGTACACCATCAGCACCGACCCCGCCCGCATTGACATGAACGCCGTGTACGATTTCCTCTCCCGTGCCTATTGGGCGAACACCCGTCCGCGCGAGATGACCGACAAAGCCTTCGCCAACTCGCTGGTATTCGGCATCTACGAAGGACAAAAGCAGATCGGCATTGCGCGCGTCGTCTCGGATTTTTCGGTTTTCGCCTATCTCTGCGATGTCTTCATCCATGAAGATCATCGCGGTCACGGGCTCGGCAAATGGCTGATGCACACCGTCACCGAGCACCCCGACCTCAAGCATGTCCGCCGCTTCCTGCTGGTCACCAATGACGCGCACGGCTTATATCAACAATTTGGTTTTTCGCAGATCGAAGAACCTCATAAATGGATGCACCTCGTGCGTCCATTCCCCGGTGAATAACATGATTCTCAAACTCAATGCTGGACGTGAAAAAAGCCTGCTGCGCCGCCACCCGTGGATATTTTCCAGCGCGCTGCAGAAACTGGATGGAGAACCCGCATCAGGCTCGACCGTTGACCTGCTCTCGTCCGATGGAAAGTTTCTCGCCCGGGCATCCTACTCGCCCCACTCACAGATCCGCGCCCGTGTGTGGACCTTCACCGACGAACCCGTTGACGCAGACTTCTTCCGCAAGCGGATTCGCGCGGCAATCGCTCAACGTTCAACTTTAAACCTTCAACATTTCTCAAATGCCTGCCGCCTCATCCACGCCGAATCAGACGGACTCCCCGGGCTGATCGTTGACCGCTACGACAATGTCCTCGTGCTGCAATCCCTCACCGCTGGCTCTGAATTTTGGAAGCAGACGATCGCGGATATTCTCGTCGAAGAGACGGGCATCCCCAACATCTACGAACGCTCCGATGCCGATGTGCGCGAGCTGGAAGGTTTGCAACCCATCACTGGCATTTTACGCGGCACACTCCCCGATTCACGGATCACCATTCACGAATACAATTTGAAATTTAATGTGGATATTCAACACGGTCACAAGACAGGTTTTTACCTTGACCAACGCGAGAACCGTCACCGTGTGGGCGAGTTTGCCAAGGGCCGCGATGTGCTCAACTGCTTTTGCTACACCGGCGGATTTTCGATCCACGCTTTGGCGAACGGCGCAAAATCTGTGCTCTCGGTTGACTCTTCTGCTGATGCGCTTGCCCTGCTTGAAGAAAACATCACGCTCAATCAACTCCCCGCTGACCGCCACACCTCGCTCGAAGGTGACGTCTTTCAACTGCTGAGAAAATTCCGCGACGAGAACCGCTCCTTCGATATGATCATCCTCGACCCGCCGAAGTTCGCTCCCACCGCCGCCCACGCCGAGAAAGCCTCCCGCGCCTACAAAGACATCAACCTGCTGGCATTCAAACTTTTACGCCACGGCGGGATGCTCTTCACCTACTCCTGCTCCGGCGGCATCGACGCCGCCCTCTTTCAAAAGATCGTCGCCTCCGCCGCATTGGATGCAGGCACGGACGCGACGATCATCGAGCATTTGTCACAGGGCAGTGACCACCCCGTCAGTTTACATTTTCCCGAAGGCGCATACCTGAAGGGGCTGGTCTGCGTGAAGGGCTGACCTTATAAACCAAGGCAAGCCTGCGCGCTCAACCAGAACAGGCTCTCCCGAATTTCACTCCGAGACTGCCAGCCGCGGTTATCCCACTCTTCGCCGCTTAGATCATCGCCGCCATACAAAACCTGACCAAAGGAAACATTTCGAAACTGGGAAACCGCCATCATCGCGGCGGCTTCCATCTCCACCGTGAGGCAGCCCTCCTGCTTCCTCGCGGCGATCTTGTTCGGTGTTTCGCGATAGGGGGCGTCAGTCGTCCATGTTTTTCCCACCAAATATGGTAAGTTGCGCTGGTCCAAGGTCGAGACCAACGCCTGCACACCAGCCGGGTCTGCGTTCACTTCTCTTGCAGGCGGCAGATAATGATATGAAGCGCCTTCATCGCGGACAGCCGCAGAAACCACGATCAAATGTCCCACGGCAACATCCCTCACAAGAACGCCCGCGCCGCCGCAAGCGATGAACTTCCTGCAGCCATAGGCGATCGCCTCTTCCAAAAGCGAAGAACTCAAAGCAGACCCAATCCCCGGGTGAAAGAAAGCCAGCCGCTTCCCCTCAAATTCAATTTCATAAATGGGATGAGGACCATCCTCCCAATATCGATCCACAATGACCCGGGCCTTGTGCTCGCTCACGATCTTTTCGATCACATCGTAAAAAAAGCAGATCACACAATGTTCCGGCACATCGCGCGGACGGATCACTTTGGAAGGTTCGATCTTTGCTTCACGAGTTGAGTCAAATTCAAGAATGGGATATGTCATGCGAATCTTTCCTTCTCTGGGTTAGCCGCCCAGCCCCGGCAGCCCGCCCGCAGACTTTGCCAACTTCACCGCGCGGAGGATCGCTTCTGCCATCGCTTCAGCGGCAAATGAGCCAACCGTTGTCACATCCGCTTTCTTGGTGCCGGTGGACAAGGCAAAGATCGTATCACCGTCGAGCATGGTGTGCGCCGGCCGGATGCTGCGAGCCAATCCATCATGCGCCATTTGCGCCACCTTGCCTGCCTGAGCCTTGGTTAACCTGGCATTCGTGGCCACAGCCCCAATGACCGTGTTACCGCGATTTGCCAGCCCAAGCACTCCGCGCCCAAGCGGTCGCTTCATCATTGCCAGCGTATCTGCGAATCTTTCACTGCCGCCGATCTTCAACGGACCGATCTTCCCTGAGCGCAGACCTGCAACGATCTCACCACTTGCCGGGTCGATCACATCGCCCCAGGCATTGACCGCCACAATGGCGCCAACGATCACTCCTCCGCCAATGTCGATGCTGGCCGTGCCCAGCCCGGACTTCATGGACAGCCCCGGGCCGAACATCTTCCCCACCGATGCGCCCATGCCGGCGCCAACATTTCCTTCGGCGGGCGCGTCAGACCGTGCCGAGGCGGCGGCTAATGCGCCCATCGCAGAGTCAGGTCGAACGTCAGCGCGACCGATTCCCAGATCATATAGAATGGCGGATGGGACGATCGGCACCCGCGCAACGCCAGTGTTGAATCCGATCTTTTTCTCTTCGAGATACCGCATCACCCCTCCGGCTGCATCCAACCCATAGGCAGATCCACCCGCGAGCACAATGGCATGGACCTTTTCAACAAGGTTGACGGGATCCAGCAGGTCGGTCTCACGCGTGCCAGGCGCGCCGCCGCGCACATCCACGCCAGCCACGGCACCTTTGCGGCAAAGGATGACCGTGCAGCCGGTGAGGGCTTCTTCGTTCTGCGCGTGCCCAACTTCAATTCCGCGCACATCGGTAATGGAATGATTAAGTTTCATGGCTTTATCCTGATAATCCTTTTCGCATGTAGACCCGCGCAAGACCAGCTTCCAGCCGGCGGTCATATTCAGCATAGCCTATTTTTTTATACAATGCCTGATTCTCTGTCATCAGTTCGTGGGTGTAAAGATAAATACTATCGAAGCCCTGTCTTTGCGCTTCCGCTTCCGAGTGCGCAAGCATGAGCCGCCCCACCCCAACGCCCTGATGAGTTGGTTCAACGGCAATGACATCGAGTAAAAATCCTTCATCTTTAATGCACAGCACAAGCGCGCCAACGATGGCGGCTTCCTGCACTGCAACCCAGACCTGATGTTCACGGATCTCATGAGCGTAGTCCATGAGCATGGGACCGGGCATTCTGCCCATGCGTTCAACGTAATGACCGAAAGCATGGTGAACGCAGGCGGTCACGGATGATGCATCTGCATCGACGGCGCGGCGCAAAAAGAAGGCGGACATTTTTATTTAAGTTTCTGTTTTATATGCGAGCGGAGTTTCGCCGGTTTGATGCCGTCCAGGTTGTATTTGTCCGCGCCGATCATCTGGGCGAAGCGGCGCAGTCCATTGGCGAGTGCATCGGCAAAAGCATCATCTTTGGGGGCATCGTCTTCGAGCCAAAAACCAAGGACGTGCAGAGTATTGGTCTGACGGTCCAACTTGGGGTCAAGACGAGCCACAAGGTCATCACCATACAGAATGGGCAAGGTGTAATACCCCCAGCGGCGTTGATGAGCAGGCTTGTACACTTCCCAAATATATTCAAAATCAAAGACCTGTCTGGCGCGCCCGCGGGCGCTGACGATCTCCAGCGGCGCGAGGAAGGTGACCTCGTCCTGTGTGCCGGGCTTTCTAGTCTTCCAAGCCTTGGGAATCCTCCCAGCTTCGATCTCTTCGAGCAGCGGAATATTCTCTGCGAGCGTGATCCACTTATCTTTGAAGCCATCCACTTTCAACGGAGCAATGACACGACTCGCGTACATCTCATCCAGTTTTTGTTTTTCCTCTTTGGGAGAGACCTTTCTTTCGATCCAATCGGACCAGCTGATCCGCCAGCGTGCTTCGCGCATCAGTCCCAGAAAAGAGATGGTCTTGCGAGCAAAGAAATCTTCGGCTGTTCTTTCTTCAGCCATGTAATCATACTCTTTGGGAGCCACACGCTCGCGCAGGTCGTAGACACGGTCGAATCCTTTACGGTTGGTGATCATCACATCGCCCAGCAGCCATGAATAAAAAAGCGCCACGGCGGTATCCTTGCGACCACGGTAACTCCAATATTTAAGTCCCTCCCCTTGAAAGTCGCGATTGCTCATGGGTCCATTGTCCCGAAGGATCTTTTGAACCTGTTCCATCGCTTGCGGGTGCGATCTTTTGAATTGCACCATGCGCGGATAAACATTCGTGCGGCTCATGGACACACGCCAGTATGGCAGTTCGTCCATGGGATACATGAACAAAGTCCCGCCGTAATCGAAGGCTTTGCGTTCTTCGTACGCCATTTTATAAAGCAGGTTGGGCTTGTAATTGAACACGCGGCCGTACATGGCAATATCCTGGCTGCGCGCGACCATGACCAGCGGGTCGAGTTGCAGGGCTTGCATCTGGCGCAAAGCGGATTCGGTGCCGGCAAGTCCTTCGAAACGGCGACCGGGCCAAAGTCCCTGTTGACCGAGCAGGAAACGGCGAAAGGTCATCTTTGAGATCGATTCAACTGTCATGGGTTATTTGATCACCTTTAAAAATTCCTCCACAACTTGTGGGTCGAAGTGTATGCCGCTTTGTTCCTTGATATAGGTCAGCGCTTTTTTCTTGGTCCAGCCTTTTCGGTAAGGACGCTCGCTTGTCAGCGCATCCCAAACATCGACAACCGCAAAGATACGCGCCACAAGCGGGATCTGTTCGCCTTTCAATCCGCGCGGGTAACCGGAGCCGTCCCATTTTTCGTGATGGGCATAGGGGATATCCAGTGACTGATTCAAGTAGCGGATGGGTTGAAGCATTTCATAGGCAAGCTGCGGGTGCTTGCGCATGATGACCCATTCCTTTGTGGTAAGCGGCCCGGCTTTGAGGAGGATATGATCGGGGATGCCCATCTTGCCGATATCATGCAGGAGAGCGCCGCGGCGGATGTTGAGAATATCGCGGTCGTGAACGCCCATGGCTTTGGCCAGCAGCACGGTCAGTTCCGTGACCCGTTGAGTGTGACCTTCCGTTTCGCGATCACGCAGGTCCATTGCGCGAGACCAGCCTTCGATGGTGGCATCGTACGCGATGGCAAGTTCCATGTTGGCGCGCTGAAGATTGTCGAACATGTGGGCGTTATCAATGGTGATCGCGGCCTGCCCGGCAAGGGTCTCAAGAAATTCCAGCCATTCCGAATCGGGGGTGAAATCGGACCGGCGATATACCTCCAGCACTCCTTTTACCTCACCTTTTGCGATCAAGGGAACACAAATATAGTTTCTGAATTTTTCGTCCATCCACAAGCGGGCGAAGGAATGATTCTCGCGGATCTGTGTCTGGTCGAACACTTTGACGATCTTGCGCTCCATGACGCTTCTTCCCGCGAAGCGGTCATTGAGCTGCACATCGGCGCCCTCGATGAAACGGGTGCGGAATCCCTGCCCGGCGGCATATTGCAAAACCTGCAAGTGCGGATGCAGCAGCAAAATATCGGCTGCGTCCACACCCAATTGAGTGATGGTGTGATTAAGCAGGATGTTAAGCGTGATGCGCAGGTCCAGGCTTGAGGCAATGACCTGATCCATGGCGCGCAAGGTCTGCAAGTGATCCAGCCGGCGCATGGTCTCTGAATACAACCGCACACGATTGATGGCATTCCCAAGCATCTCGCTCGCGGTGATGAGCATGCGTGTGGCTTCAGGCGCGAACTGATTAACGTGCCTGCCCTTTTTTCGGGCAGTGAGCAGAACGCCGATCAAATGATCGCCGGATAATACAGGCGTGAGAATGGCGGGACCAAGGTTCTCCAATCCGCCCAGGTTCTTAAGCCGCGTGGGGTCGTTCGACAGGTCGTCGGTTTGATACAGTTGGCGTGATTTCAAAATGGAACCGCTGATACCTTCGGTTACATCAAATTTGAAACCAATGCTGGGGATGAGGTCACCCGTGGCATTGACGATGTTCAAAGCGGACTCACCCGGCTCAAGCAGGATCACCGCCATCGTATCCGCCTGCACGGCGCGCTCCAATTCCTTGAGGATCTGCGGCAGGATCTCTGTTTCAGTCTGCACGAAGCTGATGTGATTGGAAATGGCAAAGAGGGTCTCCAACTCACGGGTGCGAGCCAGCAGAGATTCTTCTGCGCGTTTGCGGTCGCGGTTCTCGAACTGCAGCCGCTGGAACAGGTCCGAGTTGATCAGCGCCACTGCAACTTGCGAGCCAAATGCGTTGAGAAGATTCAAGTCATTTTCTGCGTAGGCATTCAACCGCTGATTGAACACTTGAATTGCGCCCACCACCTGATTCTCCACGATCATTGGCACGATCATCGCCGAGAGCGGGGTATCGGCGTATTCGGGGAATTGTCCCGCCCGGTCATCCTGATCGTTCGCGCTCACTGATCGTTGTTGATAGCCGCTGAACAGAATCGGTTTTCCGCTGCGGATCACTTCACTCTGCGGACCATGCTTATCCTGCTCGATCGAGATCGGCGGGTAAGCCTTCGGGTCCACCTGAACATTTCCATCCCAGCCACAGACCAGAGAGATCAACCCCGTTCGCTTCTCAAATGAAGTGATGAATATCTTGTCGCAGGAGATCAATTGCGCAATGCTATTGCAGGCGACTTCGTGAATGTGCTGCGGCGCAAAGGAAGCGTTCAACTGGCGGGACGCTTCGTAGATCAATTGCAGCTTTTCGGCCTGCGCATTCCACGCATCCTGGGCGTGCTTCCGTTCGGTGACATCGCGCAGCATGCCGGCGTGATAAATGACTTCACCCTGATCATTGTGAATATAGTACCCGTGATCTTCCACCCAGATCTCTGACCCATCCTTGCGGCGCATTCGGTACACTTCCGTCTCTTCCCGCCCGGTATCCAGAATGTGGCTGCCGCGTTCTTCGGGAGCAAAGTACAACTCCTTCTTGATGTCCACCTCAAGCATTTCTTCCCTGCTGTCATAGCCGAACATATTGACCATGGCAGGGTTCACGTCCACGAACTTTCCACCGGGCGTGCTGCGATAAATACCGTCCATCATCCGGTCGAACAAAGTCCGATAGCGTGCTTCAGACTCGCGCAGCGCTTTTTCGGTGGTCCTGCGTTCGGCTAGCTCATTCTGCACATCGGTGAACAGGCGCGCATTTTGAATACTGGCTGCCGCCTGCCCCGCAAGCGACTCCGCAAGGATCTGATATTCCTGGGTGAAGAAATTGGCTTCGGTCTTGTCGATCGAATACAGACCCAGAACCCTGCCGCCAGCGACCAGCGGAACACCCATCCAACTGACGACATGTTCCGTTCCGGGTACACGCTCCCAGCCGGGGTAGACGCGGGTATCTTGAATGACAAAACTTCTTTTTTCAGAGAGGATCGTCTCGAAGGCAGAGTGACTGTGCACGCTGAAAGAGAGGCTGCGGGTCTTTGATGCGTCTGTAAATCCCTCATAACCGCGAATGGCAGTGATCACCAGCCTTTCATCGGCCTGAAGCAGCATCACATTGGCGCTGTCGTAGGGGATGAGTCGCCGCAGAGATTCCAAAAAGACCTCAAACACGGCATCCAGATTCAGATCGCGGGCAAGAGCCAGATTTGCCGAGTGCAGGGTCTCAGTGACCTGACGTGCCAACCGCTCTGACTCAAGCAAGCTTGCATATTCCTCTTCTGTGCGTTTATGCCCGGTGATATCGTGCACCACGCAAAATTCAAATTTCCTGCCGTCCAGCGTCACCGCAGACAGATGAACTTCCACATCACGAATTCCGCCATTCGCAAGGCGATGCCGGCAAATAAAATAGTCTGTGCCGTCATTTGCCTCCCGAACAGATTCCTGAATGCGGATTTTCAAAAGCGGGAGACCTTTAATCTCTTCCAGCGAATATCCATAAAATTGCAAAGCGGACCGGTTGGCATCCACGACCATCTGCGACTCAGAGTCGATGAACAACATGATCGCAGCGTGATTCCTGAACATGCCGTCAAGCAGGTCTTTATGAATATTTGGCAAAGGTATGAAAGGCTTTTGTTCCATATGGATGGGTGTGAACCGCGGCGGGCTTCCTTGCCGCTGGTCGAACTATTGTATTGCAATCCGCTGCCTGCCCCCAAAACTCAAATGGTATTGTCACTCACCATTAAATAGAAAACGGACGTCCTGATGCTCAAACAACAACACATCAACAATGGACGTCCGCGATTGGATGGATCATTCGTGAAGGTTAATCATCACCGAGAGAGGCAATGGCGCGCAATAACCCAATAACCAACACACCGAGCTTCAAGCCTTCGCCAGTGGTAATTGCGGTCTCGCGCTCATTTTTTTCCGCGCGGCGAGTCAACAGTACAGCGGCCACAACGCCAGTGACGGCGCCGATCAATGCGCCGAAGAAAACGACGTTTCGATTGTTCATGGATGGGTGATCCTTTCAAAGAATGCCTTGATATTTTCGATAAAACCATCGACGGAAATGACCGGTTTGGCGATCATATCAGCGCCGCGGACAATGTACGCCTTGGCTTTGAAAACATAATCCTGCGCGATACCGGTGTAATGCGGCAGCGCACTCAACGCCCTGGACATGAGATAAATCAAACCGATCAGGATCGCAAGCGAGATCAGCCCCGCGATCAAAAGCGGAATGATGATCCAGATCGTGGAGATGGCCGCCCAGCGCCCCACATCGCCGCCAGACCCAAAAGTGGAAAGGCTGATCAGAACGATCAAACCGACCAGAAGCAGGGTGCTGACCACCATGGGCAGTATGATCTGCGTGGTACGCTGCTTGCGGTGACGCAAATAGGAATAATGTTCAGGGTGAGGGAGTTCTGCTTTCATCACTCCTATTTTAGCATGAAACAAAAAAGTCCCTAAAGGCTCGCATTGCAAACCTTTAGGGACCCGGATCTCGATCTACTTATCTGCGGTTGCGCAGGAAGGTCGGAACGTCAAGATCGTCGCTGTTGATGCTGGGCTGCGAGGAGGAAGAACGTGTTTCAGCAGGTTTAATATCAGAGCCAACACTGACAGATTCGCTCGAGCGGGCAAAGAGCGAGCCAGCCGCAGAGACGGGCTTATCATTGCGGACGGGGCGTTCCAAACCGCGGCGGGTAACGCCGGCGCGTTCAAAACCGGTCGCAATGACCGTACAACGGATCTCGTCGCCCATATCGGGATCAATGACCGCACCGAAGATCATGTTGACATCGGGGTGCGCGGTCTCGCGGATGATCGCCGCAGCCTGATTGACCTCGAAGAGGGTCATGTTCGAGCCGCCGGTCACGTTGAAGAGCACGCCGCGCGCGCCGTCAATGGTGATATCCAACAACTGGCTGGAGATGGCCTGTTCCGCCGCAGTCTTGGCACGGTCATCGCCGGAGCCGCGACCAACAGCCATGAGAGCCGCTCCGCCTTCAGACATGATGGCGCGAACATCGGCGAAGTCGAGGTTGATCAAACCGGGGATGGTAATGAGTTCGGAGATGCCCTGAATACCTTGATGCAGAACTTCATCAGCCATGCGGAAGGCATCCTGCAGGGAGGATTTTTTATCCGCGAGCTGCAGCAGGCGGTCATTCGGGATGGAGATGAGGGTATGAGCGTGCTCCTTCATCTTGGTCACACCGATCTCAGCAGACTGGGTGCGCTTGCCACCTTCAAAGGTGAAGGGACGGGTGACCACACCAATGGTGAGGGCGCCGCATTCCTTGGCGACCTGAGCCACGACCGGAGCCGCGCCTGTGCCTGTACCGCCGCCCATACCAGCGGTGACGAACACCATGTCTGCGCCTTTGAGCACATTGTAAAGTTCGTCGGAAGATTCTTCGGCAGCTTTACGGCCGATCTCAGGATCGCCGCCTGCGCCAAGTCCACGGGTGAGTTTATCGCCAAGGCGGACACGGATGGGCGCGCGTGATAAAGTGAGCGCCTGCGCATCTGTGTTGCAGGAGATAAATTCAACGCCTTGAATGCCCTCTTCCATCATGCGGTTGACTGCATTCTGACCTGCTCCACCTACGCCGACTACTTTAATACGGGCGAAGGCTTCGGAATTCGCATTTCTTTTGTTCGAGTCCATGTGTTCCTCCTGGCAAGGTATGCCAATCTTAAACGAGATTGATGATTTTTAAAAGGTTTTAAACGATTCTTGTGATTCTTTTCTCATAGGTTCTTCCATCCCGTAAGGGAAGAAGAACTAGGGCAACAAACGTTTCATCCAATTTTTCAGCGAATCAAAATTCATATTTAACTCTCCTCTTGTTCTGCGGCGGCCTCGGGTGCCGCCCGCGGCGATCACCTCGTGATCTCTCATGGCTGTCGCCCAGCGCAATAAACCGACACTCGTGGAATATGCGGGCGAGCCAAGTTTGTCAACCAATCCAGTCAAGTTCTCGGGCTGCGCGGTGCGCACGGGCATTCCCAATTTTTCACTGGCAATGCGCTTGATGCCGGGCAGGGCAGATGTGCCGCCCGTCAGCACCATGCCCGCGGGAAGCAGTCCATCATAACCAGAGCGCTTGATCTCTTGCAGGATCAGCCCGAAGGTCTCTTCGATGCGGGCTTCGATGATGTGAGACAGGTCAAGCCTGCTGATCTGCACATCGCGGTCTTCACCGAACGGGCGGATGGTGAAATATTCATCGCTGCCGATCTCAGACCGGATGGCATGTCCCTGCTGCTTCTTCACTTCTTCAGCCTGCGACATGGGCAGGCGCAAACCGTGTGCAATATCCTGAGTGACATGATTGCCGCCCACGGCGAGAACCATCGTGTGCCAGACATCCCCGTTGACATAGATCGCGAGGTCGGTCGTGCCGCCGCCGATATCGCACACGGCAACACCCATCTGGCGTTCCTGCTCGGTCAGCACCACTTCGGCAGACGCGAGCGGGTTCAAAACGAACTGTTGAATTTCAACCCCGGCCGCGCCAACGCACTGGCGGAGGTTATCCACGGTGGCGGCGGCGGCTGTGATGATGTGCGTTTCCACTTCGATCTTGTAGCCGTGCATGCCAATGGGCGTGCGAACACCTTCCTGCCCATCCACCGTCATGCCGCGCTGAATGACATGCACGATCTCGCGGTCATGCGGAATGGCAACGGCCTGAGCCTGGTCAAGCGCGCGGGCAATATCCATTGCGTCGATAATGCCGCTGGGTACACCGCATGCTCCGCGGCTGTTGACCGACGAAACATGCGCGCCGGCAATGCTAACCAATCCGGTGGTGATCTCAAGCCCGGAAGTGCTTTCGGCTTTTTCAACCGAGCGCTTGATGGCTTTGGATGCCGCCGCAAGGTCTACGATAATGCCCTTGCGGATTCCATCCGAAGGCTCGATGCCCACGCCAAGAATGCGGATGGACGACTCATCCTCCACCCGGCCGACGAGGGTGCAAATCTTGGTAGTTCCTACATCTATGCCAACAACGATTTCATCCATCTTTACTGTCCACTGTCTACTGATACTGTTTCTTCTTCGGTTTCAACTGCACGATAAAAAGGCGCTTCGGGATACGCCACGTTGATAATGGATGGGACCTTGCCCTGGCTCATCAACGACTCAACCAGAGATTCGTACACACGCACCTTCAAGGGCATGTCTTTCACACTCGTTCCAAAGTAGGCATTCCAACCTCGGGTATCTTCCCAGCCAAGCCCGTTCTTTGGGTCATAGAACATTGTCGCATCGGCAGGAACGCTCGGCGCAAGGGCGAGGACCGCAGCCACCAGATCTTCCTGCATGAAAGGCGCGGGCAGGGAGGGATCTTCAGAAGTACCCGCCGGGGGATTTCCCAACCCGTTCACAAGGATGAGCCCTGAGGTTACGCCCCGTGGACGAAATGCAACGCCACCGGCATCGATCCATGTGTACCCTTCATCCTGCTGCCAAAAAATAACCGGCTCGCGCTCCTGGATCGTAACGTACACATGATTCGGCAAATAGGTCTTCACCTCCACCAGAGACAACTCAGGGTAGTTCAAGCGCAGGCGTGCTTCCGCTTCCTGGGGTTGAACGGTAAAGATGGATTGCCCAATGAGCCCGGTCACTGCTCCGATCTCTTCACGGGTCAGGCGCTCGTTCCCCATCACCGTCACGTTCGGGATGCGGAAGTAAGGCAGGGACAAAACAAGATAAATGACAATGCCAAGAATGAGCACCGTGAGCAGGGAGGTCATCCGCCAGCCGGTGCGCAGGTATTCCATTGAGAAGATCGGCGCGCGCAGATTCATGCCCGGCGTGCCCAATGCCACATTGAAGCGGCGCAGGTTTTCAACCCGCCGCATGTTCACTTCGGGGCTGGTCTTGCGGGGCACACGTGACACGACCGTTGTGACCGGTCTGGTTGCACGCTGCTTGGTCTGCTCCAGCTCGCGTACGGTGCGGTTGGCGCGGCGCTGACGAGCCGCTTCGGAACGGGAGAGTTCTCGCTTATCGCTCATGCGTTCCTCCGATGTTCAGTGCGATCGCGCTGCGCTTTCCGCTCAAGGGCAAGTTCGATCAAACGGTCGACCAGCCCGGGGTAGGTCAACCCGCTCGCCTGCCATAATTTTGGATACATGCTGATCGAAGTGAATCCCGGCAGGGTGTTCAATTCGTTCAAATAGACCTGGTTCGTTTCGCCATCGACAAAGAAATCAGCGCGAGCCATGCCGGCACAATCGATCGCCTTGTAAGCACGGACCGCGTACTCACAGATCTTCTCGGTCACTTCACTGGGCAGTTGGGCAGGGATGAGCAAACCGGATGTGCCGTCAATATATTTCGACTCATACGAGTAGAACTCACGGCTCGGCAGCACTTCGCCGCACACGGATGTCTGCGGGTCTTCATTGCCCAACACGCTGACTTCCACTTCTCGCACATTGCCCACTCCGCGTTCGATCAACACACGGCGGTCGAAACGCGCGGCTTCCATCAAACCTTCACCCAGGTCAGAGCGTGAATTGCATTTGCTGATGCCAACCGATGAACCAAGGTTCGCGGGTTTTGCGAACAGCGGATACGCGCCCAACTTCTCAGCTTTCGCGATGACCGCGTTCATATCCTGCTCGATCTCACCGCGCAGAACGAGGATCGAATCCACGATCGGGATCCCATTCGCGCGCATCACATCCTTGAAGATGCCCTTATCCATGCCGACAGAAGAACCCGCAACTCCCGCGCCCACATAGGCCACATCTGCCAGTTCAAGCAATCCCTGCATGGTGCCGTCTTCTCCAAACGGTCCATGAAGGACCGGGAAGAAGACATCGACATCGGCCAACTTTTCAAGCATCTCGCCGCTGCCCGTGTTTCGCAGAATGTACAAAGCCGAGTGAGACGGCTCGCTCGGGAGGACAACGCGATTCAGATCCTGCATATCGTTTTGAGCAAAAGACTCGAGGGTATTCTCGCCATTAAACCACTCGCCATCGAGCGTTATGCCAACCTGTGTCACTTCGTATTTCGCCGGATCAAGCGCCGCAAGCACGGAGCGCGCGGACATCAGTGAAACATCATGTTCACCTGAACGACCGCCGAATAGTACTGCAACGCGTAGTTTCTTCATAATCTTCTTTGTTGAACGATCACCGTTCAACGCTCCAATCTCCAACCAACTCTACTTCCAACTCAAGGTTCACACCAAACTTCTCGAACACTGTCTTCTGCGTCAAGCGGACCAATGCGCGGACATCCTCCGCCAGAGTTTCGCCATGATTGATGAAAAAGTTTGCGTGACGTGTGCTGATCTCAGCGTTGCCGATGCGCGTTCCCTTTAGTCCCGCGGCTTCGATCAAACGTCCGGCATGATCGCCTTCCGGATTCTTGAACATTGAACCCATGCTCGCGCCAGGCGGCTGCGTGGACTTGCGGCGTTCACTGAATTCATCGATTTTAGCAGACACTACTTCCCTTGTAGAATTCTTTAATCTCAACATAGCCGAAAGTACTATTGCCTTTATTTCACCGCGTTTCAAAGAGCTGGTGCGATATCCATAACCGAACTGTTCAACCGTCATTCTTTCAACGCCGTTCTTTGTCAACACTTCAGCCCAGATCAAGTTTGCAGACATATCGCCGCCGAACGCGCCGGCGTTTCCGTACACAGCGCCGCCGATCGTACCGGGGACGGTGGCTGCCCACTCCAACCCGGCCAGCCCCTTGGATGCGCATCGGTTCGCGAGGTTACTGAAGACAACGCCAGCTTCACACCAGACCGTTGGCTGGTCGCCGCTTTCGAAGATCACTTCCTTCGCCCGATTCAGAACCACCACGCCGCGCACTCCTTTATCACTGATCAATACGTTCGAACCACCGCCGAGAATATAATAAGGCATTCCGTAATCCCAGAGTACCGTCATTACATCCGTTAATTCCTTCGCAGATTTGACCATGACAAAAATATCCGCATGACCGCCGATTCTCGCGGATGTGTAAGGTGCAAGAGAGACATTCTCTTGCACTGCCGCACCGAACTTTAGGTGCAAAACATCAACGAGGCGCGCAGGTGTGGTCATCAGGTTCACAGGCGGTATCAGGTCCGCACTCCAATTCATAACTTCTTCAACACTTCCGTACTGATCTGGTCGGCATCGCCAGCCGAAAGAATGATCAGAATGTCTCCCAATCGCAGATGCTCAAGCAGATAATTCGTCGTCGCTTCGAGCGAGCCGCTGTAGCGAGCGGACGAGTGCGGCATGGCACTGACCACTTCGGCTGAGGAAAATTCCTGCTTCGCTTCACGCGAGGCGTAGATCTCGGTCACGAGCACTTCATCCGCATCGCCAAAGGCGCGCGAGAATTCATAAAACAAGGTTCGAGTCCGCGAGTACGTGTGCGGCTGCCACACAGCCCAAATGCGATGATTGGGATAGCGGGCTTTCGCACCTGCCAGTGTAGCGCGGATCTCTGTTGGGTGATGAGCGTAGTCATCGATCACAGTGACACCCTTGACCTCGCCGCGGATCTCAAAGCGCCGCCCTGTGCCAGCGAACTGAGCCAAGGCATCGGCCGCCTCTTGCAGCGGAAGCCCCAGGGTGGCGATCACTGCCAGAACCGCGAGCGCGTTGCGGACGTTATGTTCGCCCGGCACCTGCAAGGAGACGCTCACAACAGATGCAGAGTCCGCGCCCATATTGGTCAGAGCTGAAAAATCAAATCCGCCGCGCTCATTCGGTTTAACATTGCGCGCCTGGATCCACTGCGGGCTGTTGATGGTCATCTCGCTTTGCAAGCCGTACGAGATCACATTCACACCATTGCGACGCGCATGAGGCAAAAGCGAAACTGCACCTTCGTCCTCGGCGCACACGATCAAAGTACCATCTGCAGGGAGCAGGTTCACAAACTCTTGAAAGGCCGAGTACATATCCTCAAAGGTCGGGTAGCAATCGGGGTGATCATGCTCAAGGTTGGTCACGATCGCAATACGAGGCTTTAACCCCAGGAACATGCGGTCGTACTCATCCGCTTCGATCACAAAGGGACTGCCCTGCCCCGCATGTGCATTGATGCCCAGATTATTAAGTGTGCCGCCAACAATAAAGGATGGATCGCGCTTTAACGCGGTCAAGGTCCATGCGATCATGGCCGTGGTGGTGGTCTTGCCGTGCGTGCCTGCCACCGCAATACCGGTCTTTTCAGCCATCAGGCTGCCGAGAAAGTCAGACCGCTTATAAACAGGGATGCCCGCATGCTTTGCCGCTTCCACTTCAGGGTTGTCTTCTGCGATGGCAGAAGAGCGGATCACCATATCGGCTCCGGCAATGTTGCGCGGATGATGCCCGATGAAAATAGACACTCCTTCACCCTGCAGGGCGCTCGCAAAAGAGGAGAGCGCGCGGTCAGAGCCTGTCACTTTGTACCCGCTGTCATTGAGCAGGCGCGCGATGGCAGAAAGCCCTGAACCTCCGATGCCGATGAAGTGAACGTGTGTCATGGTCTCATCCTTTTGGCGGCTGACAGTTGGCATTTCGCTAACGACCAACTGCTAACAGCGAAAAGCTAAATGTACACCACAATAATAAAGATCAATACGATAATGACCGCAAAGTATATACTTGGTTCGCCCAAAAAACGCGGGGGCATATATTTCATCATCGTATCAATTGCCTGAATGACCGCCGCATCTGTCGCGGGGCTGATGACGTTCTTGTAGGGGTAGTTCGCCATGTGGTTATAAAACAGCACACTACCCGCCACCAGATAACCATTGAAGCCGCCCAAGACCGCGCCGAACATGGAGTCTTGCAAGCGCTCGCGCGCCGCCTTGCCGGCAAAGCGGGAGATGTTCACGGTCTGATAACCAAAGAAGACCAGCGCCACCAAAATAATGGTGCGGATCCAAAAAACGGAACTGGTGGTCTTGTCGAGGTCACGGACCAGAGGAATGTACTTCTCCAGCAGCAGGTTGACCGCCAACGCCGTGATCACGCTGAAGACGACCATCAATTCCTTTGCCCAGCCGCGCATGGCGCCAACAATGCCAAAGAGCAGGACATACATCCAGAAGATATAAACAACGCTCATCATAGGGGTTGTGCTCCTGCCAGTTTAACCAACTGGCTGGCGATGGCGCCTGCAGCATCAGGAGTTGATAATGCCTGCATTGCGGCGCGCATCGATTCAAGTTTGTTCTTGTTCAATAAAATTTCCTTCACGGTCTGCAGGAGTTTCTCCTCCAGAAATTCATCGGGCAGAAGGACTGCCGCGTTCTTCCCGACAAGATAATCGGCATTGACCTTTTGGTAGCGCCATGCGTACGGGTAAGGCACCAAAATGGCGGGAAGCCCAAACATGGGGTACTCGCCCAGTGTGGAAGCACCCGCGCGCGACACCACGAGGTCTGCTGCGGCAAGGGCTACACCCATTTCATGCGAGTATGGCATGGCATGATAACGAGACTGGAGCTGGGCGGGAAGCGACTGCGCCGCTTTTTCGATCACCGGCCAATCCAACGAGCCGGTCAAGTGAATGACCTGCGCCACTTCGAGCAAGCCGGGGAGATGCTTCAGCACCGACATATTGATCGAGCGCGCGCCCTTACTTCCACCGGTCACAAGCAGGGTGGGAAGTGAACGCGAAGCGTCAAGCCCAAAGTGAGACAATGCTTTTTCGCGAGACCAGGCTGAAAGGTCCGCCCGGACCGGATAGCCCGTGAGGATGACTCTTTCAGGGCGTGAGAAATATTTCTTTGAGTCCGGCGCTGTTACAGTGACAGCATCCGAAAAACGAGAGAGGAAATTCAACGCGAGACCCGGTTCGATATCGGGGACATACAGTACGGTCGGGACGTTGGCGCCGGCCACAGCCATGGGAGCGGCCACAAAGCCGCCGGTGAAGAAGAGCACGTTGGGTTTGAACTCGCGCAAAATGCGGCGCGAAGCCAGCACGCCGCGCGTGAGCTTGACGATGTTTCCCGGCAGGGCGCGGGCGCCCACACCGTGCACACCTGCCGCAGGAATCGAACGATAAGGAATACCCGCGCGTTTCACGAGTTCCTCTTCCATTCCGCCTTCACCACCGACCCAAAGTATTTCAACTTTGGGATGTTGGCTGAGTAGTGCGCCGTGCACGGCGAGCGCGGGATACACTCCGCCTCCCGTCCCACCAGCGCAAATTAGCAACCGCACTATAAGACCTCCATTCTTCGTCTGAGATGGTACCTTCGCCGGTCTGGCGAGAAATATTAAAAAGAATGCCAAGCGCAGCCAGTGTGGCTACGAGATTCGAACCGCCCGCGCTGACAAAGGGTAAGGCATTGCCTGCGAACGGAATGAGGTTGACCATCACGGCCATGTTCATCAATGCTTCAAGACCGATCCACGCCACAAGCCCCGAAGCGAGCAGGGTGCCGAGCATGTCTGGCGCGCGGCGGGCAATGACCAATCCGCGCCAAACCAGGAAGCTATACAACGAGATCAAAATGACCGCACCAAACCAGCCGATCTCTTCCACGACCACGGCAAAGACGCTGTCGGTCGGGGGAACGGGCAGACCGGTCAACTTGGCGCGAGACTGTCCCAGCCCGACGCCGAACCATCCGCCATTGACAATGGCTTCAAAAGACCGGCGCACATGGTAAGAAGCTTGAAACGGATCGCGCATACCGGCGAGGAAGTCATCCACACGCTGCTGACCGGTGGGGCTGATCTGCACCACGATCCAGGCGGCCACAACCGCAACGACGAGCAGGACACCGATCTGTTTTGAATCTCCGCCCGCGAGGAAGAAGAGCAAACCACCAAGCATGAAGACGGTCGCAGCGGCGCTCAGGTCAGGTTGAAGATAGATCAAGCCGCCCACGATACCGAGGATCATACCCAGCGGAACCAATCCCAACGAAAGGTCGTGCAAGTATTGCTTCTTGGCATACAACCATACGCTGAGATAAAGGATCGAGACCAGTTTCGCCAGCTCAGAAGGCTGCGCCGAGCCTTCGAAGAAAGCGCGCTTCGCGCCCAGGCGTATTTCGTTCATCAACAAGATCCCGAACAATAGACCGATGGTCAGGACCATGATCGGCACCACAAAGCTGCGCCAGTGGTGATAGTCTATAAAGGCAAAGATCAACGCAACCACGATCCCCGCGCACAGCCACATCACCTGGCGGTTGAACATATACATCGCATCGCCATAAATGCCGAGCGAAAAATCCCATGAGGAGGAATACAGCATGGCAAGACCAAAGACGATCAGAGATACCACCACCACCAGCAAAGGCAGATCGAACCCGCGGGGAATGATCCGCACGGGGGATTCGTTGGATGAATAAGGGCGTTCGTTTAAGTAAGATCCAGTACCCATTTTCTAAACCTTTCTCCTCTCTCTGCAAAATCCTTAAACTCGTCATAGCTCGTGCCACCCGGTGAAAACAGGACAATGTCTCCTGCTGTGGCAGCTTCTGCGGCGAGAGCAACCGCTTCTTGTAGAGTCTTCGCGCGGCGGACGTCCACCGGTCTTTCACCGCCGACAGCGGATATGGCGTTCTGAATCAGTTCTGCCGCTTCGCCAAAAAGCACCACATGGTCCACGCGTTCGTGGATCAGTTTTGCGATCCCATCCCAGGGCAGGTCCTTGTCCCGTCCACCAAGCATCAACACGATCGGCTCAGTGAACGAGTGAATGTCTGCCATGCTGCGTTCGGGCGCGGTCGCGATCGATCCGTTGTACCAGCGCACGCCGCGCAGCTCGCGGACAAGTTCCAATCTGTGCGGCACACCACGAAATTCTTCCACGGCTTCGAGCATGTCATCCAACCTGAAACCGGCGGCGTGACCAATGCTGAATGCCGCGAGGACATTCGCCACATTATGATTGCCGGGCAGTTGGATCTTTTCGCGCAGCAACAGGGGCAGGTAGGCATTGCCATCGCGCAGGTTCAGCAAACCGTCGTGAAGGTACGCGCCGTCAAATCCTTCATCCAGATCGTGCAAACTAAAAGTGAGAAGTTTGCCTTTGACCTTGTTCCGCAAATTCCACGCGCCCAGATCGTCATGCCCAAGAACGGCAATATCTTTTGAGGATTGGAAATCCAAAATGCGGGCCTTTGCATTGGTATACGCTTCCATCGTGCCGTGACGGTCAAGATGATTGGGCGTGATGTTCAAAATGGCAGAGATATTGGGCGAGATGGTCATCTGTTCCAATTGGAAGGATGAGATCTCCAGAATAGCCAGATCATCCGTGGTCATATCGTCCACGTAATTGATGAGCGGATCGCCGATGTTGCCGCCCACAAAAACCGATCTCTGGCTGGATAACTTCGCCATTTCGCCGACCAGAGTAGTGGTGGTGGTCTTGCCAGCCGAACCGGTAATGCCAATGGTCTTGCATGGAACAACTTCCATGAAGACCTGCGTATCGTTCGAGAGCGGAATGCCGCGCTTGATCGCTTCCTGCACGATGGGCAGGGTCAATGGGACGCCGCCCGAAAGACAAAGCACATCCACATTGTTCAAAAGTTCCAAGGGATGCCCACCCACTGCCCACTGCACGTTCGTATCCGCAAGGGATGCGCGGGCAGCAGCCAACTGATCTGCGGTGCGTGAGTCGCTCAAGGTCACGTTTGAGCCGTGACGGGAGAGCCAGCGGGCAAGGGCGATGCCTTGCCGCGCCGCGCCGAGGATAAGGGTGCGGGTTCCATTCCAGTTGGTCATTGTTAAACCTGAGACAATCCTATTCCAACCAAGGCGGCCATCAAACCGATGAGCCAGAAGCGCTGGACGATCTGTGTTTCGCTCCAGCCGAGCAATTCAAAATGCAAGTGGATGGGAGTCATCTTGAAGAAGCGCTTGCCCTTTGTCCACTTGAAATAACTGATCTGTATCACCACGCTAAGCATCTCGCTGAGCGGGATGATACCGATGATCAACAGCATAGGCCACTGTCCGGTCAATAAAGCGAGGACGGCCATCACCGAGCCAAGAGAGAGCGAGCCTGTGTCGCCCATGAACAACTCGGCGGGGTGCACGTTGAACCATAAAAATCCAAAGAGCGCGCCGACTAAAATAAAACAAAAACGAGCGATGTAAACCTGCTCCTGGATCAATGCAATTCCGCCAAATGCCGCGATCGCTGTCGCAGCGATCAAACCTGCCAGACCGTCCAGACCGTCTGTAAAGTTCACAGCATTTGATTCAGCCACAATGATGAACGCCGCGATCGGCACATACCACCAGCCCAGTTCGATCTCAAAGAAGAAGCCGGGAAAATACAGGTCGGGGACATCCATCATGTATTTCAAAACATAAGCCGTGCCCAGCGCAAGAATGACCTGAAAGAGGAACTTCGTGCGCGCGCGCATGCCATCGCCTTTGCGTTTGCCGTAGATCCCTTCCCAATCATCCACCGCGCCAAGAATGGCGTAACCGCCCATGACCGCCATCGGCACCAGCACAGAACGTCCCACGCCGCTCTCGGTCACACCGAACAGAGCCACAGCATTGAGCAAGCCATTCAACAATAACACGGGCAAAATGAACATTACACCACCCATCGTGGGAGTGCCCATCTTCACGCCATGATGACCGGGTTCTTCCACGCGGATGATCTTGCCGATCTTGTAATGCCGCAAAATGCGGAGCAAAGGTCCGCCCCAGATCACGGTCATGATGAATGCCAGTCCGGCCAGGCTGAGCGAAAGCGCGATATTCCTCACGACTTAACCTCCAGCGCGGCTGTGATGCGGTCCATGCGCAGCCCGTGTGAGCCTTTGATCAATACGGCATCTTTATCGGTCAGGTTCTTGCTCAACCATTCGAGAATGGGTTCGCTCTCTTCAAATTCAAGGATGTGCGAAGACCGCATACCGGCGCGGCGCGCGGCATCAGCAATGACGCGGGCGCGCGGACCGAGCGTGAGCAGGGTCTTTGCGACCTGGGCGGCTCGCAGCCCAACCATTTCATGTCCCTGTCTTTCGTATGGACCGAGCTCCAGCATGTCACCCAACACAGCGATCTTGCGTCCATCCATTTCATCCAGCAAATTCAGCGCAGCCAGCATGGACTCGGGCGAAGCGTTGTAGGTATCATCGAGGATCAAAGCGCCGGTCTTGCTGCGGACCGCGACAAGACGCAACTGGGTGTGTCCCTGCGCCAGACCTTCAAAGATCTCCTGCCAGGTCAGCCCGTCGTTGAGTCCCACCGAAGCGGCGCGCAATGCCGTATGCACAGAGTGACGCCCGATCATGGGGATGTGCGAGTAAAGCGTCTCGCCTTTGTAATGCAGGCGGAAGCGAATACCGTTCAAGCCAAGACCTTCAATATGGTCGGCCCACAGATCAGCTTCGGGAGAAAGCCCGTAAAAGAAAACCCGCGCCTTCGCCTTTTCTTCCATCTTGCGAACCCAGGGATCATCAAAGTTCAAAATGGCAACGCCATCCGCGGGCAGAGCCTGAACCAACTCGCTCTTGCCGCGGGCAATAGCTTCCTGCGAGCCGGCGCGTTCCGCATGGACGGTGCCGATATTGGTCACCACCCCGATCTGCGGCTGGGCAATATCACACAGGAATTGGATCTCGCCGGGGACATAAAATCCCATTTCAAGCACGGCGCGTTCGTAGCCCATACCAAGTTTCAAAATCGTAAGAGGCAGCCCGATCTCGTTGTTCAGGTTGCCGGGGCTGCGCAATGTGCGATATCGTGTGCCAAGCACTTCAGCAACGGTCTCTTTGGTCGTGGATTTCCCAACGCTGCCAGTGATGCCCACAACGCGGAGGTTTAATTTCCGACGCCAGAAACGCGCGATCTGCTGCAGAGCCGAGACGGTATTGTCCACCCGCAGGCAGAGGGGCGGGGTGAGGTCGAGGGGAGAATCTGCCTGAAAGCCTTGCGCGCTGCGCAGGTCGAGGGTCCGGAAAGATGCGGGCATCTCTTTTTGAATTAAAGCAAAAGATGCCCCCCTCTTGAAGGCTTGCTCCACAAAGTCATGTCCATCCACTTTTTCGCCCGGGATCGCCACAAACAGCGAGGCGGGAATCACCTGACGCGAGTCGATCACCGCTTCGGTGATGACGGCGTTCGCGCTGGGGATCGCGCTGCGGGTGATTGCCTCAAGGGCGTCGGCGAGTGTGAGCATTATCTTGCAACGAGTTGTTGTCTGATCACGTCAGGAGGAATATCCAAAAGGATGGTGGTCTTTTGAGCCATCTCAGAGAATACCGGGGCGGCTGTTTCAGAGCCCCAGATGGAGGCCGAGGGTTTCTCAAGCCAGACATAGATCATGAACTGCGGGTCATCAACGGGACCCCAGCCAATAAAGGAAGCGTTGGTCTTGGTGCTGTCGTAATATCCATCCACTGGGATCTGCGCGGTACCTGTCTTGCCGGCAACACGATAGCCGGGGACAAGCGCAAGCGATCCTTCGTATTCGAGCGAAGCGGCGAGCATACCCGTCAGGGTGTCGGCTGTTTGCGGTGTGATGGGCGAGCCGGCGAATTGCGCGGGAACATTATATTGACGTCCCTCACGCACCATCGCGTATAGGGCATGCGGTGTCACCGTGCGTCCGTGATTGGCGATGGAGGAAGCGGCCATCATGATCTGGATCGGCGTGGCGGTCATACCCTGACCGAAGGCATTGGTGCCCAAATCAACAGGGTACCAATCTTCATCGCCGGGGATCTTGAGACGGCCGGCTGCTTCGCCGGAGAGGTCCACCCCGGTGAGATGCCCCAGCCCAAAATTATCCATATAACTATAGAAAGTGCCTGCACCCATCTGCGTGGAGAGGGTAGCCATACACACATTGAGCGAGTGCTGTAAACAACCCGTCATATCCTGCACGCCCCACGGCTGCTGATCCCAGTTTTGAATGGTCGCCCCTCCAACAAGGATGTAGCCCGTATCGAGATAGGTTGTGCCGGGGGTGACCGTGCCGCTATCCAAAGCGGCAGCCATGGTCAAGATCTTGATCACAGAACCGGGTTCATACGGCATGGAAATGGGCGGATTGAATTCATTCGCTTTGTCGTAGATCGCGCCGTAGTTCCAGAATTGATTCAGGTCCATGCGGGGTGTAACCGCCATCGCCAACAACTCACCATTGCGGGGGTCCATGATGACGATCGTTCCGCCTTCCGCGCCGTACTTGTCAATCGATTCATCAAGCACTTCTTCGGCGGCGGATTGCAGGTCACGGTTGATGGTCAAGACGAGCGTGGTGCCATCGGGCACTTTCGCGATCTCGGATGCCTTGTTCGGGTCGGTGGGAACGAGCACCTGCACCGGATTCCCTGCCAGCAAGGTGTTGTATTTTTCTTCGATGCCAAAATAACCGCGACCTTCGCGGTTAACAAAACCAATGATATTGGAAGCCAGAGACTTCTCAGGATAGCTTCGTTCGGGGTGCGATTTGAATTCAAGCCCGGTCAACGGTCCGCGCACACCTTCGGCAGCCTGCTCAGACAGGGTCTTCTTAAGTTCTTGCAGGCGCAGGGCGTGTTCCGATTCCACGAAATCAGCCAGAACCACATAGGTCAGGTCTTCAGAGGGATTGGTGATCGCATCCAAGAGTTTGGCATAATCAATGCCAAGTTCCACGCTGACCGCAGAGGCAATGGACTGCGGGTCTTTCACAATGTTGAGATCAACACCCACCTCGTACACCGATTTGTTGCCGGCAAGCAGATGCCCATTGCGGTCGTAGATCTCGCCGCGGTCGGGGTAGAAGGTTCGCAATTCGTAGGCGTAATTATCACCCTGCTCACGAAAAAGGATCGCCTCGGGGCTGTTTTGAATGAAAGTCAACTGCACGATGATGGCAAGGGCGATCACGCCCATCACAGCCATAAGGAATTGTGTACGGCGGGCGTATTGCTGTCTCATCTCATGCCTCTCGAAGATAACGCGATCTTCTCATCCATCCAATCCAACAGCGATTCGTTGTACTCGGGCAGAATGCTCAAGGCGCTCAACTGCGGCAAAGGCGCAGAAGAAAGAATCTCAGGTTTGGGGTCGGTGTAGCCAGCTACGATCAAATATTCCATTTCCTGCGGCTTCATCGGGCGGAAGCCAAGGTCAACGGCGCGCTGCCTCATCACGGCGGTGGAGGTCAAAGCGGCGTATTCTGTCTGCAGGTCCGCGCTGGTCTGGCGGCTGGAGTTGATCGCCACGGTCAGATCCTGGATCTCGCGCCCGGCGATCGCCGCCTTGGATGTCACATCAAGGTAAAGAGTGGCAACCATGGCCAGCACAACCACCAACACAAACGCGCTGCCGATCCATTGACGCTGAATGCGCCAGGGTGCAACTTTATAAGCATGGACGAGGTGGTTGACATTTTGCAGGTTCATATCTTCTCTACTATTCTTAACTTGGCGCTGCGCGCTCTCGGGTTGTCTTTTATTTCCATTTCAGAGGCCGTGATCGGCTTCTTATTGATCAGGGTTACGACCGCCGCCCGTTCCACTTCATAAATTCTTTCGTAAGGCGGGTTGACGATCTCTTTGCTCAGCTCTCGAAAATAATCCTTGACGATACGGTCTTCCAAAGAGTGGAAGGAGATCACTGCGAGCCTTCCACCGGACCTGAGGCTGGCTACTGCCTGCGGAAGGGTTTTCTCCACTGCGGCCAGTTCATCGTTGACGGCGATCCTCAGCGCCTGGAAGGTCTGTGTCGCCGGGTGGACACGGTCACCCCTTCGGGGCGATGCCTTCTCGATCACAGCAACCAGTTCCCGGGTCGTGTGGATCGGTCGGCTTTCAACGACCGCCCGCGCGATCCTGCGGGCATCGCGGTCCTCGCCGTAGCGAAAGATCAAGTCGGCGAGATCCTCCTGGCTCAAAGTGTTCACCAGGTCTGCCGCGCTTTGCAATGCGCCCGGACCGAAGCGCATATCGAGCGGACCATCCTGCATGAATGAAAATCCGCGTTCGGCATTGTCAAACTGCATGGACGATGCCCCGAGGTCGAGCACCATACCGTCGATCGCATCCCAACGCAGGGAGGTCAACTGGCTTTTGAGAGTGATGTGGGAGGCTTGCGCGAGATGTATGCGCCCCTCGTAAGGAGCCAAGGTCTCGCGAGCAAGCGCCAAAGCCTTCGGGTCAACATCGAGACCCAGCAAAAGCCCATCCGGCGCGCAAGCCTCCAGTATCCCGCGAGCGTGTCCGCCCGCGCCCAATGTACCATCCACATAATGACCACCGCTTTTGGGTTGCAGTGCGTGTATAATCTCTTGATAAAGTACAGGTGTATGCGCGTTCATGTCTGTTCTCGGCAGTGACAGGTCTACACCTGCCCGCTGGCAGCCGCTACGCCTTGGATGATGAAAGGTCCAACGCAGAGAAACGCGCGTTATTGGCTTCGATATTTTGAACCTGAGCCATTTGCTCGGTCCATGAGGCAGGAGTCCACACTTCAAAGTACTCGCCCTGCCCCGCCACGATCAACTCGCCGCTCTCGATACCAAGGAAGGCACGCAGGCTCTGCGGAACGAGGATACGCCCCACCTTGTCCACTTCCACCGGGCAGGCATTCGAAAGGATCAGGCGGCGCAAAAGGCGGGCGGTGGGGTCAGCCAGGTTCATGGCTTCGATCCGCTCATAAACCTGCTTGAAGTACGTTTCGGTCATTACCATGAGGCATTTATCAAAGCCCTGGGTAATGAAGGCGCCTTCCACCAACAACTCACGATAACGCACTGGGATCATCAGGCGTCCTTTTTCATCGAGGGTGTGTTGGTAGTGCCAAACGAACATTTGTGCTAATTTTCCTTTTAATGAGACGAACGCCAGGGAAACCCGGCGCTCCTAAAACCTTCCTACCACTTCCTACCACTTTCTACCACATTATACTGGTTTGTGGTTTAAAATCAAGAGAGAAAAGGTGGTCATTTCGTTGGCAATTAAGTACCATAGGAAATAGACATGCAAACCTCCCCCCCATACACCCTGCTGGAAGCCGCCAACTGGCAAGATTACGAACTGCTAGACTCAGGTGACGGACTCAAACTTGAAAGATTCGGAAAATATATTTTCTCCCGCCCTGAATCGCAAGCCATGTGGAGCCGCGCCCTGCCCATCTCAGAATGGAATAATGCCCACGCCGTATTCCAACCCACCGGCGAAGAAAGCGGCGGTCACTGGGATTTCAAAAAGAAGGTCGAAGAAAAATGGGAGATGAAATACGGACAGCTCAAATTTTGGGCGATGACCACCCCGGGGCGGCATCTTGGAGTTTTTCCTGAAGTTGCCGCTCATTGGGACTTCATGGCTGATTCCGTCCGAAAGACGAATCGCAGCCCAAAGGTCCTCAACCTATTTGGCTATACAGGTTTGGCATCGCTAGCCGCCGCAGCCGCCGGGGCGCAGGTGACCCATGTGGACGCCTCTAAAAAATCGGTCGGATGGGCCCGGGAGAATCAGACCCTCTCCAACCTGGGCGACAAGCCCATCCGCTGGATCGTTGAAGACGCAGTTAAATATGTAGAAAGAGAAGCACGACGCGGAGTCAAATACGATGGCATCATCCTTGACCCGCCCAAGTTTGGGCGCGGTCCCAAGGGAGAGATCTGGGAAGTGTACAAATCCCTGCCCAATCTTTTGGAAGCCTGTCGCCTGTGCCTGAGCGACTCTCCCCTGTTCGTGATCGTTACCGTTTACGCCGTGCGGGCATCCGCCATCCATGTGGCACAGGCACTGGATGAAATGATGAAAAAGCACAAAGGAAGTATAGACAGCGGAGAACTGGTCACCCGCGAGTCGAGCGCGAACCGCCTGCTCTCACAAGCAGTCTACGCCAGATGGTCATCTAAATAAAAAAATCCGAGGCTTACCGCCTCGGATTTTTTTGTCTATCCTTTTGGATCTTGCGATCCGCTTGAACTGCTCTTACTTGGAGAAGCTACTTTCTTCAAAAGGTCATACCAGAAAGAAGATCCCTGCGAGACCGCGGCGGCCGTGAGACCCAAACCAAGCATCTTAAGAAACACAAAAGAAGCCCATCCGTTGTAATCTCCCGCATCCGGAAGTTTCTCGGTCTGCCACCAGCCAAGGCGGATGGAGTACGCGCTGAGATCATCGAGGATCTCACCAATATCCGCATCGGGTCCTTCTCGTGCCACGACCGCATCGGCCTGGGCTACCGCGATAGCCCGCAACTCGGCGCTTGACCATAATGCTTTCGCAAGTTGAATGGAATCCGTCCCAAACAAGACGGTCATTCCCACAGAGAGAATAATGACAAAACTGCGAGCCCGGGCGCGGAAAGTTGCCGCAGCCTGGTCGAGCATGCCGGTGAAGTAGGCTGTGGTGCGTACACGCAGTTCAGAAATACTGGTCACACCTTTATTGATCCAATCGATGAACGCCTGCTTACCTTCCGATTCAGGGAGTTTATCCACGGCGTCTGCCAACTCGAGCAGATTCATCTCGCCCCGGGCGGTCAGCCCTGAAAGGTCGAAGAAGGCATCTACCAGAGTGGCGACCGGAATCTTCTCAACCCGTTTGGGCTCGGTCACAGATCCAAAAACGCTCAGGAAGCCTTTGTAACGGATGGGGCGCAAGGCTTTCAATTGGGGCATATCCAAAAGATCTTTGATCCGTTTATCGCCAACGATCTTGATCAGGTACTGCTCCAACGCCTTTCCACGCGACTCAAGCATCTCATTGATCCATTGGGTGATCATCGAAACCACCGACCCCAAAAGATAATATACAACGATAAGACCTACGGCAACATCTAACGTTTGCGAAATGGACATACGCTTCTCCTTGTTAAGTTTAGTACGATCTTTTATCCAGCTCTGCGAGCCAATCCAACGGCTTACTCCAACGTATTCTTTCCTTCACTGCAGCCGCGCCTTTTTCGGGTCTGTCCCATTGAGGTCCAGGCGGCCCCGATTCGTCCTTTAGAAAACTCTTAACACCCCACAATCCCTTATATTGTAACCAATCAACTTCGGAATTCAATAGTATTTGTGACCATCTACTTTCACGGGGGCGGGTCGTCGCACGCTCAGACATGACGTGTTTCAAATAATCGGACGAGTCCATTCTCTCTTCACACGGATCGTCTCCTGTGTGACCGATCCGAAAACCGTCGCCGGTCGCCAACTCCATCGGCAGGCTAACAATGAAATGATCGGTCTCATCACGCAATGCGTCAAACCCATCCTGCGCCAGAAGATTTCCCCGCATGATGGATAGGTCTTTCAACGCCAGCCGCCTCGCCTTTTGACTTGGATTAAGCAGCAAAAAAAGATAATGGATCAAGCCATCGACCCAGAACAACAAGCGCTGAAGTCTTCCCGGTTTATACATGCTCGGCGAGCGGATCACCTCGGGCTTGCTGTAATTTGCATGAGACCCAAGAGCAACATACACAATGGGATGTGTGGTCGGCTGACCCTGATCGTCGAGCGCGAGGCAAACATTCTCCCATCTTTCAAAATTCCCCGCACCGTGCTGTGAGAACAAGACCGAATACGGATCTCCGTTCTTGAGGTAAACCGCCACCATCTCCCAATCTCCTTCGTGATGGTTCATGCCGTTTGCCGCAAGCCGCCAGTCATTGAACGCGTAGAAAAAATGATATTGCAGAATCGTCCAGTGGTTCGACTGGGAGTCAGCTTCATAAAGCACGCGCCCGTAATACACCGGTCGGGGATCGTCCTCCAGGATCCGGGCATACTGCCGATAAGCCTCCTGAGCGATCTTCTCAGTGGCTTGAGAAAGAATATCCATGATCACACCCGGACCTTCCGGAACGACTCGTTCCAAAACAAATTTCATGGTCCGAACGGACAGATAGAACAAGGCAAGCAAATAGATCGGGAGCAGGATCAAATACTCAACAGCAATGCTGATGTACTGACTGGGACGAAGGAAGAACCAAATCGGCGCAGCCTCCAGCACAAGAAAGAACGACGCCGCGATCGCTGCAGGGATGATCCGCAGCCGAATGGGCGACGCCAGCATAAAAACGATCAACGCTGCAAGGAGAGACAAAGAAACTGCAACCTCGATCCCCGCTAAATGCCCAATGAACCACCCGCTTACGATCCCGGCCACCGATAAAGCCGCCCACCAAACCCAGATATCTGAGTCATACAATGGCTTGTTCACAAAGCGCAAATAGAATTGCTCGCTTTCAAACTTACCGATCCGATCGATCAACGGCTCATTCAGATGCGAAAGTAACTCCAGAACGCCCTGAGGTCCGCTGGCAAAAATGGAACACTTCTCAACATAGCGATCCACCGCCATGGGGAAAAATCTTTCACTCTTTGCAAAGCGAAGCACAGGCTCAAATTTTACGAGCAATTCAAGTTCATTCATGCGGTCTCTATGGTATAAAAGCGATTATGGAAACTCAAACCCTTGAACAATCCTTCTTCACCCATTTTAACTCCAAACCTGAGCTGATCGTCTGCGCACCGGGCCGGGTCAACCTGATTGGAGAGCACACCGACTACAACGATGGATTCGTCCTGCCAATGGCGATCGACCGGGCTGTTTGGATGGCGCTCACCCCCCGGGCGGATTCGCAGGTTCGGGTCCGCTCTCTGGACCTTGGAGTTGATTCTGTTTTCGATCTGCATTCTCTCATCAAAGAAGAAGGCTGGGCGGAATACATCAAGGGTATTGCCAATGAACTTATCAAGGCTGGGTATCCGGTCAGAGGATTTGACGCGGTAATGACAGGCAACGTTCCGCGCGGCGCAGGGCTATCATCATCCGCCGCTGTGGAGCTCGCGACCGCCCGCGCCTTCTCAGCCGTTTCAGGTATTGAATGGAACGCGGCAAAGATGGCACAGATCGCGCAAAAAGCAGAGAATGAATGGGTGGGAGTCAACTGCGGCATTATGGATCAAATGGCAAGCGCTGCATCAAAGGAAGGCTTCGCATTATTTCTTGATTGCCGCACCCTTGAATTTCAGCACGCACCTCTACCGCTGAAGACAGCGGTCGTTGTATTAGACACCTCCACAAGGCGCGGGCTGGTCACTTCTGCTTATAACGAGCGAAGAAATCAATGCGAAGAAGCGGCCCGCTGGTTCGGAGTAAAGGCACTGCGCGATGTAAGCGTAGAAGAGTTCGAGAGCAAAACAAAATCAGGCAACCTGAACGAGATCGCACGCAAGCGGGCGAGGCATATCATCACTGAAAACGAGAGAGTGCTGGAAGCCGTCCGTGTAATGAAAGATGGAAATGTAAAACGGCTAGGGGAACTTTTCAATGCCAGTCATGCCAGCCTGCGCGATGATTTCGAAGTAACCAATGAAGCGTTGAATCAGATCGTTGAATGCGCGCAGGAACAACCCAGCTGCCATGGCGCAAGAATGACAGGCGCGGGATTCGGCGGATGCGCCGTGGCTTTGGTTGCGGAAGAGAAAGCCGCGGAGTTCGTTGATGCCACTTCAGCGGCATACAAGCAAAGGTCCGGGCTGACCGCGAACGTCTATGTCTGCAAGGCAAGCGCGGGAGCGAGCATCCTAAAATAAATTGTCAATTAAATAAAAAGAGGACCCGGGCTGCCGGGTCCTCTTTTTATTTTTTAGCTGTAAGCCATCTGCTCGATCTCAATGGCGCGCTTGCGAGGCTGGCGCTTGACGATCTTTTCAGCAGCAATTCGAGACTGTCTCATCAGGGCATTGCGAATGATCAACTTCATGAACTTGGTGTGATCGGTGGGGTCGTTGAGCAATGAGAAATCTGCCGAGCCCGGCTCATGCGGCGGATAGAATATGCCGCAGTTGGGATTGATCTCAAGCATGTAGATCACGCCATCTGCATCCATGCGATAGTCACAACGAGCGTATCCATTGCCGCCCAACTCCTTGAATACACGCATGGTCTGTTCACGCAGAACTTTCTGGATCTTGGGGTCATCCACTACCGCCACAGACATTTTCTCGTATTCAACCCATTTCATTTCATAATGTTTGAAAGACTCGCCCTTCGGGAAGATGAATTCCACGGGGATGAAGGTGTGAGGCTTCTTGGGGTCGTCGGGGTTTTCTGCGATGAGGCATGTAAACTCGCGTCCTTCGACAAACTCTTCAACGAGGGCGCGCCCAAATTCTTCGATCTCGATCTGTAATTGCTCGCGCAATTGTTCAAGATTTACGACCCGGGAATTTCGGCGGATGCCAACGCTGGCGTATCCATGCGGGGGCTTGATCAGCATGGGGAATTTCAGGCGCTTGGCAACCTTCTCTGCATCTTCCACGCGGTTCACGAAGACCCAGCTCGGAGTAGGAACTGATACCCGGCGCGCTGCGTTCTTCATCTCATCGCGGGTGGGGTCAAAGAATTTTGAATTCGCCCCGGTGAAGGCGGCATTGTATTTTTCAAGAGCGTTCACGAGCGCAATACCGGAGAGCGCATCATCCGGTGTTCCATCACACAAGTTAACAAACACATCAACACCCTCATCCATAAGATCGCGAATTTGCTTTTCAACATTCTTCGGTCCCACAAGATGCTGCTTCCAACGATACCCATCCATGTACGGCGACGGATCGTAAGGGATATCGTTTTCTTCGGGAGTGCTTGTCAATACACAGATATACATAATCTATCCTTTGTAATCATCCTTCTCTATTACTGTCATCATTTATCAACTCGTTCAACATTGAAAAATTTTGGCGATCACATTACACAACATGATCAACAACATTGAACATATAAAATTATTATCTATGCATCCATTGTATCTATATATTGATTAATGTAAAGGGTTTTGAATATGTTTTTATCTTAAAATATCAATGTGTGTTTGCATATTCGTAAATAATTTTTCATTAAGGTTTTTAAGGTCTTTAACGTTATTAAGAATAAAAGGCGCAGGACATGAACACATCCCGCGCCTTAAACACTGCACATTAACAAATCTATTTCCAGAATTGAGGAAGATGCTCCTTGTAGGTTTTTAGATAATTATCCAGAATAAGCCGGGCGGTATCAAGCTCATGGGTGACAGGGTCAAGCAACAAACACTGTAATGCCTTTTCATAATTTCCTTCAACAGCAGCATCCACGCCCAGTTGCGCAGACATCAACTCACGACGGCACAGCTCAGCAACAGGCTCAGGCAGCGCGCCCACATGGACCGGATGAATCCCTGAGCCGCTGACCATGACCGGCGTTTCCACAATCGCACCAAGCGGCAGGTTACTGATCTGCCCGGTATTCGGCAGGTTAGCCGCGAGGTGATAGTGACTTCCCGCGCACGAAATATTCTCGATCATTTCCAGAGCGCCTTCAGAGTCTGAATCCACCAAACCCTCGATCGTCAAGCTGTTATTCGCCATATCATTCAGCCGGTCGAGACTGAAATCTCGCAGCCCCGCCATCACATCCCAATCATACAGGCGGATATTGAACTTCTCCCACGGCTTGGTGACCGGGTCACTCATCCAGGGCAGGTACTCACAGAGATGGGTATCTCCAGGAACCGGGAACAAGCCAAAGTCACGGAAGATGCGGCGCGTAAGCGGCTCAAACTTTTCATCCAACTCGAAGAAACGCTGCTTCAGGAGCGGATACAAATCCTCCCCTGTGCGCCGGTCGTGAACAGACAATACCCACGTAAAATGATTGGTGCCGGCCGCGCGGATATCGACCAGAGGGACTGTTTGATGAACGACCGCCTGCTGGAGCGGATGCTGAAACACATCGGCATGCATGCCTTCAAGCCCATCAGGGACCTGGATACCAAGATCCCTGGCAAGCGCAACCCCCACCATGCCATAACCAGCGTATATCTGGTGGCACAGCCCGACAACTTTTATTTTGCTATATCGATTGACCAGATCACAAATACGCACCATTGGATTGGTAAAGTTGATGAACCAGGCATTGGGACAGGCTTGCTCCATATCCCTAAGGATCCCCAATAACGGCATGACGTTGCGTGCCGCGTGGATGAATCCGCCGGGACCGCCGTTTTCAGCATATGGTTGATGCACTCCATATTTCAAAGTGATCTCGTAATCAGACCTCCACAACTCCTCCCGCGGACCTACTTCAATGGCCGAGACAACAAAGTCTGAGCCACCAAGCGCATCTTTATGACTTGCGTGAGCAGAAATGGTGAACCCCGCATCCCACTCCCGATTCAATCTATTCGAAAGCCGATGGACAATATCAAGGCTTTGGGCGTTCCTATCCACGAGCGCGAGATGTGAGCCTCGAAGTTTTTTTGAGCGCATGAGCGCGGACAAGGTGTTCTCTCCAAATGAGGCGCTGCCTGCGCCGATCACTGTGATCTTTGGCATGGTCATTCTCCTTTTATCGACAAGGGATTCGGGGGATTAAAAAAATTAGCGTGCTGGATCTCTCCAACACGCTAATTGTAATGCTCGACGTTCTATTTCGTTTGAATTTCCACTTCTGCGCTCATACCCCAGCGCAGTCCTTCGGGCTGCTCTTCCAATTCCACAGTGACAGGGTACACCACATCACCGCCGACAATTCTGGAAACCGGTGAGATATTGACCACTTTCCCAGAGACCGTGACATCGAGCGATTCGATGTACACGTTCGCACTCTGACCTACTTGCACAGCCGCCACGTCTCTTTCGCTTAGATCAGAAGTTTCGATCTGCATATGAGCCAGGTCGCCCAGCACAATGACCACCTCCCCCGTTCGCGTGTACTCACCAGGCTGCACTCGAACTTCGATCACAGTTGCATCGAAAGGAGCTGCAAGAGAGGTTTGGGCAAAGGCGGCTTTGGCGGTTTCCAATTTTGCGAGCACGCCATCCAACTCTGCCTTTGCCTGATCACGCCGCTCCGGCGGACGATCCTTGCGGGGGATCCAGTATTTATATTCATATTGCGCAGACTCAACAGCAAGCTCAGCAGCAGTGACGGAAAGCTCAAGGTCGGGAGAGAACAAAGTGACCAGAGTTTGCCCGGCTGTCACCACGTCCCCTTCCTTGACCAGAACTTCCTTCACCGCGCCAGAAATTACAAAGCTCATGTGCGATTCATGCGAAGGTACAGCCTCGGCGGAAGCCACCACTCCCCCAGAGGAAACCAGGCCGCTTGGAACAGGAGCAGCTGTCGGTGCGGAAGGAGGCGGAGTTGCGGTTGGCGCGCTGCCGCATGCCGCGATAGTCACGGTCAATGCAAGGAGCACAGTCCAAAAAATTTTCTTCATGGGAATCTCGCTACTTTGTTTCGATCTTGACATCCGCACTCATGCCCCAGCGTAAACCTTCAGGCTGCGAATCAAATTGGATGGTCACTTTATAAACCACGTCGCCGCCGACGGTCTCAGATATGCGGGCAATGTCGCTCACTTTGCCGGTGAATTCCTCGTCAAGCGCGTCGATGAAAATTGTGGCGCTCTGACCGACCTGCACCGAGGTAATATCCTTTTCGCTGAGATCGGTGGTTTCGATCTGGAAGTTCACAAGGTCGCCCATCACGATCACGATCTGACCGGGGTTGACGACTTCAGCGGGGGAAATATCCACGGTCGCGATCATGCCGTCGGTCGGGGCGAGGAGCGTGGCTTGCGCCAGCTGCGCCTTTGCGATCTCCACCGCCGCCATGGCGCGCTCCACATCTGCATTGGCCGCGTCGAGTCTTTCCACGGTTGCACCTGAACGCTTGAGATAGGTAACCGTAGTCTGGGCGATGATCACATTCGCTTCGGCTTCCTTCACACGCGACTCAAGGATCGCGCTGTCTAACGTGACCAGGGTCTGATTCGCGGTTACTGAATCACCTTCGGCAACCTCAACAGTTTTCACCATGCCAAGAGTCGGGAATGCCAACTCCACTTTTTGCATGGGGACGACCACCGCAGAAGCGGATGCGCTGCCAGAAGAAGCGGAGGTCTGCGCGGCTTGATCCAGCGAAACGGTGGGGATGGCCGTGGGGGTGGCAGATGAGCCACAGGCGGTGAGCGCCAAAACCAGGGCGCTGGTCAATATCCAAAATACTTTCTTCATTATCTACTTATCTCCAATACGCCTTGCGAGCGTGTTTTTTATTTATTGACAGTATAACATATTGCACAGGTTTTGCACAGATTTATTCTAGAAACACTTTATTTCGAATCCTTGACGATCACACCATCTTCAAGAGTGACCACACGTGAAGCGTAATTTATGACACGCGGATCGTGTGTAGCGAAGACAAAGGTCTCCCCTGTTTCTTGATTAAGCTTCTTCATGATCTCCATCACCTGTTTCCCATTCTCGGTATCGAGATTGGCGGTCGGCTCATCGGCGAGGATGAGTGCAGGTTTGGGTGCCAAAGCACGGGCAATGGCGATGCGTTGCTGTTGACCGCCAGAGAGTTGATCGGGGCGGTTATTGGCGCGATCGGTTAAATCCACGGCGTTGAGCAGTTCCATCACACGGTCGCGGCGTTCTTTGGGGGAATGTCCATTCAACAGCAGGGGCATTTCCACATTTTCATAAGCGGTGAGCGTGGGGATCAACGCAAAGAATTGGAAGATAAACCCAATATGACCTTTGCGCATGTCGGCGCGTTGATTGCGGTTAAGGGATGTGACTTCCTTGCCATCCACAGTGACCCGTCCGCTGGTAGGCTGGTCGAGGCAACCGATCATTTGCAAGAGCGTGGTCTTGCCAGAACCAGAAGGCCCCACCAAAGCTGTGAATTCTCCGCTATTAATTGAAAGGCTGACCCCGCGCAACGCATGGGTTTCCAACTTCCCAATTTGATATGTACGAGTTACGTTTTCGATCTTTACAACTTCCATGATATTTCTCCTTGCGGACTCTCTCCGCTTTTATTTTTCTGCACGCAATGCCTGAACAGGCTCTAATCGAGATGCCATCACCGCCGGGTATAAGCCGGAAAGGATGGTGGCAATGAAGGTCATGACGGTGACATTGACTGTGTTATCCACTGTCAATTGGGCGCGGATGGTATCTGAGACCAACATGCCGCTCAGCCCCATGTTGCCGACGAAAAAGCCATTGATATTGAAGAGATAGACGGCAAACACGCCCAATGCCAATCCCATCACGATGCCGCCAATTGCCAGCATGAACGACTCCGCCAGGAATAATGCCAAAATGCGCCCGCCGCGCATGCCAATGGCAGAGAGGATGCCGATCTCGCGTGTTCGTTCGTAGACGGACATGATGAGGGTATTGACAATCACCGAAGCCGTGATGGCAAGAATGATGAGATAGAAGAACGAGATATAGCTTTGTGCCATAGTCTCGAACTCCACGAACAGCTTGTTCAGGTCACGCCATGTGAGCACTTCCAAGCTCGATGAAGATTTCAATGCCGCCACAACCTGATCGGTATCAGCAGTGTCATTGAGAAGCACGAAGATCGTGCTGGCATGACCTTCTGTTTGTGTGATCGCCTGTGCCTTCGCCAAAGGCAGGAAGACCGTGCCACTATCAAAGCCATAGGTATCGGTAGTGTAAATACCACGGATGGTAAAGACCTGTTCCTGAACATTGCCATCGGCTGTGTTGACCGAGAGGCTGACCTTATCGCCCACTTTCAGGTGTAACTTCTCTGCCGCCGGTCGACCGATCAATAAACCTTCACGGTCATCAGCATTGAGAAATTCTCCGCTGATGATCCCATTGCGATACGGGTCATTCGCCACAGACTGTGGGTCGATGCCGTAGATCTGCACGCCCGTCGATTCATCCCCCGTGGAGAGGAATCCGCTCGCGAACAAACGCGGGGTGGCGGCTTTTACCTGCTCCAATGCGCTGATCTGGCTGGCAATCTCATCCGGGTTCGCTACGAGGTCTTCCCACTTAAGACTCGATTTGTTCGCATCGTAGGATGCGGCTCGAATTTGAATATGTCCGCTCTGCAGGTTAATGGCAGACTCAACGGCACTGCCCATTTCACCTTGAATGACAGATGACATTAACATCAACAACGCAAGCCCGATCGCGACAGCCAATGCAGAGAAGAAATTCCTGCGGCGATTGCGACCCAGGTCACGAAAAGCCATTTTAAAAATCTGTATCATGATGCACCTTATACAAAATGCAGAGCTTCAGCCGGTTCGCGTCGTCCGGCCTCGATGGCAGGGATAACCGATGCCAGCGCCGAGATGACCGCGACCATGGATGCCCGCATGAGCAACTTTTCAACACCCCAGGTGGGGTAAACCTTGTCTTTGATCAGTGCCATATAACTGGCAGCTTGTGTCAGGGAACCAAAGTCCATGCCAACTTTCATCAGGTATCCGTTGAGCGCCAATCCCAGAGCAATGCCTACTGCAACCCCGACCAGACCGATCATGGTGCCCTCAAGGATGAATAACAGCGCGATCTGATTGGCTTTGAGTCCCATTGCGCCCAGCACGCCGATCTCGCGCGTCCGTTCGTAGACTGCCATCAGCAATAGGTTGAGAATGCCCACGCCCGCAATCGCAATGATGATGACGCTAAAGACATTCATCACACCGCCTTTGGAGTCGATCGCATTCGCAAGGTCGGGGTAATTTGCCTGGAATGATTCGATCTCATAGCCCGGCAGGCTGGCTTGCAAACTCTTGATGACTTCATCTTCCTGCCCCAAATGCTCGAGGAAGATCGCCACTTCTGTAGGAGCGGTCAGATCGTAGAGAGTTTGTGCTTCGGCTAATGAGATATACACCGTCTGCTTTTCAATGTCTGCCATGCCAAGGTCGTAGATGCCGACAATGGTCATTGTGCGTTGACGCATTTCTTTGTTTTGGGAACGTCCAACCATGGTGATGCGATCCCCCACCGTAACATCCATGGCATCGGCGAGTCCCTTGCCGATCAAGACATTGTCAACATCGTCACTCACAAGGTTACGTCCCGCAGTGACATATTGACCGATGAGATTAACCTGCACTTCTTTCTCTGGCTCAATGCCTGTAATGACAACCGCAAAGGCACCTTCACGATTCGTCACCAAACCGCCGGTATTGATGCGTTGAGTCGCAGCAAGGACATTTGGGTTCGCTTCGGCGGCGTTGACCACTGCCTGCGCATCGGTCAACGGTAGCAGCGGAGTGGAACCCACTTCAGCCCGATACCCTTCCGCATGGACTTGGATGTTGCCTCCCAAGACCTTCACCGCATTGCCATAGATCGCATCGGTGAAACCGTTCATCAACCCGTCGTAGAACATCATTAAGGACAGGCTCATCGACATGGCAAGCACAATGATCACCGTACGGCGTTTGTGCCTCCAAATGTTACGCCATGCCAGGCGTAGATATAGATTCATTTGAAATTCCTTTCCATATACAAACTAAAAAGACATCAACCTAAGAAGAAGGAGATATCCATTCTCTCAAGATATCCATTGTTCCTGTCCAAAGAGAACCGGCGGGCGCGCCGAGAATACGCTCCAAGCTCTCGTAGTAGGAACCTACCACCAATTCAAGTTTCTCCAAAGCATCAGGCGGCGGGTGATCTGCCAGCAGCAGTCCAACAATATTGCCTTCCAATCCGCGGGAAAGACCCAGCATCGTATCTGCGAACTGCTCGGGGTAACGCGTCGAAAACGTCCCTTCTTCAATTCCCTGATGGATAATCCCCGCAAGTTTTGGGGAAAAATGCTTCATAAAAGCCGCTTCTTGCTTATGACGAATTAAAGCATTTGAATCGTCATACCAGATGCGCATGAGGTTAAGTATGAAAGGTTTTTGATCTATTTTCCAACGGCTCCCAGCATCGAAATACTGCTTCATTTTTTCAACCGCCGACAGGTCCGCCGCCTCAAGGATCGGAGACATCACCTGATCCGCTTCTTCCAACATCTGCTCCACCAGCCCATCCAACAGGGATTGCTTCGAATCGAAATAGTGATAGAACGCGCCTTTTGAGATCTTCAACGAATCCAGAATATCCTGAATGGACATGGCTTCGTACCCTTTGGTGTAAACCAGTTTACGAACCACATCCAAAATCTCTTTGCGCTTGGCAGCGTAATCTTCTTCTTTGACAATTCTAGGCATAACACCTCTTTTATAAACCGACCGTCGGTTTATTTTCAATTCAGATTATATGTCCGACAAAGTTCTCTGTCAATAGGTTGTGGCAAATTAAACGTTCTCCCCCAGCCGAAGCCTGATTCATTTTCAACCGGCATTTCATCACCTTCAAAAAGACCGGTTTATTAACAAGTCTGCTATCAGATTGCAAACAAGATATAATGCGCCTCTCAAACATAAACCAACAAGGAGTAAACATCATGGGATTCTTTAGCAAAATACTTGAAAAACTTGGACTCAAAAAAGATGAGGCCGCCAAGCCAGTCGCAGCTTCCGCTGCCACAACCGCCGCCCCCACCAAACCCGCCGCAACCGCAGCAGCCAAACCGGCCGGCATTGCATCCGCTGGCGCAAGCACAGCGAAGCCTGCCATCAAGCGCGAGAAGGATGAAGTGGAAGCGGTCAACGACAACGCCAAGGGTTCTCCCCGTGTTGCCGAAGCGGCCGCTCCCGCGGTGCAAGCCATCTCTGAAGTGGATGTGGTCAAGCAGTTGGAAAAACTTGCCGAAGGCTCAGGGCTCAACTGGAAGGTCTCCATTGTTGACTTGCTCAAGATCCTTGGCATCGACAGCAGCCGCGAGGCTCGCAACGAACTGGCCACCGAGCTTGGCTGCCCCGAAGATCTGATGAAAGACTCGGCCAAGATGAACGTTTGGCTGCACAAGGAAGTCCTCAGGCAGATCGCAGCGAACGGCGGAAATATTCCGCAAGCATTGCTCGACTAAAAAAAGATTTTTACAAAACAAAATCGGCGGACTGTAACAGTCCGCCGATTAATTATTTAAGCCCACTCGAGCACTGGATCAAGAAAGATCCTGCCGGATCAGAGAAGGGGGATTGTTCATCCCCAGCCTCGCAAGTACCAGCGCAACAAGCAGCCCCGCACGCCAAAAAGCCACCGCAGCCATGCCATGCGCCAGAACCGCAAACAATGGCGGGGTCTCATTCGTGTAATAGACCCAGCATTCACGGGTGGTTCCCCACAGCTCAAGGAAGTATCCCAACCCCGCCCCCGCAAGGAAAGTCAACAAGGTAAAGCGATGATCGGTGGGAGTGAATATCAACAGCACACAAAGCAGAGTGGCGAGCCATGTGTAGGATTTGTTAAATGTCGGAGAAACAAAGATCAACATAAGGGTTAAGAAAGACCCGAAGAGGATCCAGTACAAAACCTTTGTCATGGACGAAAGCAGGGGCGACCGCCTCTTTCCCATCAACCAGTTGAGTGACCGGGCAATTCGATCGATCGAAAGGGATGCGATCGGCCAGGCAGGTATGATCCACAAGGGCGGGCGTTCGGCGGTGTAGTAATGCCAGAGATTGGTCTGCGTCCCCCAACTTTCGATAGCCAGCCCGCCGCAGATCCCGACAAAAACGATCAACAGATCGGTCTTGAGATTGGCACGCGCCACGATGGTAACGGACATGAAAAGAAACACGCCCAGCAGCAGCCAATCCATATACAGCCACCACGGACCGTTCCAATCTACAAAGGCAAGATACTCTTCGGCAAGCGGCCACCAGATGTAAACAATGAGAAAGATGGTGACAAAGAAGCCGCCAAGCAAAATGGAAGAGTCACGGGTCCAAAATCTATTTTCTTTATTTTCCATGACGGGAATTATAGCAATTTTCCCCGCTTATTTTCTTTTTGCCTCGAGTTTGCAGAAACGATAATCGTTGCTCAATCATGGGATAAGCGTAGGGTTCGCGTCAAGTAGTATTGACTGGTCGGTGATAAAGTTACAAGCGTAAGGTGATTTCTCTTCTCCTCCTTTGTGAAAGAGAGCCGGGCAAGGCGAGCCCGGCTCTCTCAATTTAATGGCATGGAGTAAAATCACTGCCGTGCTGCAGTGATCGTTTTTTTCTTACATGGGACGGTCGCGTACCAACTGAAGGCGGAAAGTAAAATCGTTCCCCACAGGAAAAGACCTTGAGCTTCACCAGTTCCCAATACCTGATCTTCTTTGCCATTGTGTTTTCGGCTTATTGGCTGTTCAACGGCAGGCGCGGACAAAATCTGATCCTGCTGACAGCCAGTTATTTTTTCTATGGATGGCACGCTCCCTGGCACACCCTCGTTCTGGGAACATCGACAACGATCGATCATTTTCTCGCTCTGGCTATTGAACGCGAACCGGCAAGAAAAAAGCTCTATTCGGGAGCAGCCATTTTTCTAAACCTGGGGGTTCTGGCTTTCTTTAAGTATTTCCCTGTTTTCAAAGATCAGCTTGCAGATGTTACGGGATGGTCATTTCTGATCAGGATATTGCTGCCCATCGGCCTGTCGTTCTACACGCTCAAGAAGATCGGCTACATTCTGGACGTTGCACGGAATACGCTCAAGCCGACACACAACTTCATTGATTTCGCTCTTTATGTTTCTTTTTTTCCGCAGGTGGTTTCCGGTCCCATTGACCGCCCGCAGAAGCTCCTTCCGCAGATCGAAACTCCGCGCACATGGAAAGCAGACAACCTGATCTCGGCGTGGCCGCTTTTGATCATGGGGCTCTTCAAAAAGATCGTAGTGGCAGACAGCATCAAGGTCATTGTAGATCAGGTCTTCACCCTGCAAGAGCCCACCAAATTTCTTTTATTGGCAGGCGGGGCGGCATTCACCTTGCAGATCCTGGCGGATTTTTCCGCCTACACCGATCTTTCACGCGGATTTTCTTTTTTGCTTGGGTTCAATACAACAGAAAACTTCAACAGGCCCTATCTGGCATTAAACCCTTCAGACTTTTGGAATCGCTGGCACATCTCCCTCTCCACATGGCTGCGTGACTATATCTTTTTCCCGACGCGCCGCGAAATGCTCAAACAAAGATCGCCAGCCTGGATGACGGAAATGATCCCACCCATATTGACCATGCTCATCAGCGGGATCTGGCATGGGGTTGGCTGGGTCTTCATTGTTTGGGGACTCTACCACGGGGTCATGACCGTGCTCTATCAGCGATTCGCTCCGCGGCTGGACCTGAAGACGGCCGGCAGGTTTCGCATCTTCCTGACCTGGGCAGTCATGTTCGCCGTCACGATCATCGGCTGGATCATCTTCCGCGCGCCGTCACTTCCCTGGTTATGGCAAGCCGTTCTTCTTGAGCCGATCGCAGGGACAAGGGAACAGGTCATCTTCGCGCTCATGGGACTTTCGATGACCCTGTTCTACGCCGCCCCGCTTTTGATAAAGCTGTGGCTAGACGTCAAAGCAGACAACGCCTCATGGATGAACGCGTTTTATTACGCAGCCGCATCCCTGTCCATCATCATATACATGAACTCCGCGACCCCGGATTTCATCTACTTCCTCTTCTAGAGACCAAATGCGATTATTCACCCGCTATTTACTTTGGCTGCTGATACTCACGATCCTCGTATCGTTCGTCATTCCCATCTATTTCAACATGCCGTACCCCAAACCATTGGGACCAGACTTTGACCCAGCCGCCCGAATGGATTACCGCAAGGATATTAATGAAGGTCAGCCCGGCGTGGTATTGCTCGGCGATTCCATTCTGCACTATGGCATCGATCCGCAGGATCTGGAGAAACGAACGAACACCCCCACGTACAGCATCAGCATTCAGGGCTCAGGGTCAGCGGTTTTGTACCTTGTGACAAAGAACGAAATAGCTGCTGCAAAATCAAAACCCAAATATCTCGTAGTCTTTTTCCGCGACACCCTGCTGACCACGCCCGACTTCCGCGTGCTGGGAAGTTACATGACTCAGATCGATGAACTGGCCGGCTCGGAAGAGACACTGCTGCTTCAGTTGGCATACATCAATCAGATGAGTTTTATTGAAAAAGCAGCGGACCAGTATTTTCCGCTGTACAGCGCGCGGCGGGTGATCTGGCAAAGCATCAACAAGCACAACCGCACCCTCCTCCCTCGGTCCTTCCTGAACTGCGGGCTGGAATGCACCAACACAGCCCTGACATCGGTCATCAACAAGGATGATTTTGAGAACAGCCTGCAGGGAAATGCGGTCCAGATCGCGGACGAGCAGTTATACAAGCCTGAGAACATGAACTTCGAAGAACGGCTTCCGCTCTCCTTCCTGCCGGAGATCGTTCGGCTATGCAATGAAAACGGCATTCAACTGATTCTGGTGAGGACGAAGAACACTTTTATCCCCGATGCTGAGCATGAACGACCGGAGATTCAAAGATACATTCAAGACCTGAATCACTACGCCGGAGAAAATAACGTGATCCTGCTGGACTTCGCATACGACGACCGGCTTACCCCCGATCTTTTTCGAGATGCCTTTCACCTCAAGGAAGAAGGCAAGAAAAAGTTCACTGAAATTCTCAGCGAGTCTCTCTCCAAACTTATAAATGAACAGCGCTGAGAAGCATCCCATCAGGTACAATTCGGCGCATGACCAGTGAAAAAGAATATCTTCCCAAAATCGCAATGTCCATTCAAGCCCATCCTGATGATCAGGACTTTACCGTTGCAGGCACTTTAGCAAAATGGGCAAAGGCAGGATGCAGGATCATTTCGGTGCTCATCACCAGCGGAGACTCAGGCTCAAACGACGTCACCAAAGGCGCGGAATACAAGCCCGTGCTGGCAAAGATCCGCGAGGCAGAGCAGCAAGCCGCAAATGCCGTGCTTGGAATTTCTGAAACCGTCTTCCTGCATTATCCCGATGGAGAACTCACCCCAAGCCTTGCCTTGCGCAAAGACCTGACCCGCCTGATCCGCATCTACAAACCTGACGTGGTCGTAACAGGCGACCCTTCGGGCTGGTTCTACGGGAACGGATACATCAACCACCCCGATCATCGCGCCGCAGCCGAAGCCGCTGCGTACGCGGTCTTCCCGTCAGCGGGGACCCGGCTCATTTTCACCGATCTGCTCGAAGCGGGGCATGAACCGCATAACGTCAAGCGGCTGTACATCCACGGGTCGGAAAAGCCCGATACCTGGGTCGACATCAGCGAGACCATCGACACAAAGATCGAAGCGCTGAAGAAGCACATAAGCCAGTCAGACACACACGAAGTGGACAAGTGGATCCGTGAATGGGCTCAGGATGAAGGCAAAGAAAAAGGATTGGATTTTGCTGAAGCCTACAAAGTGATGATCTTGAAGAACGAAGAAGACATCCCTGGTGAATAAAAAAAGACGGCGGAGCGCTCCGCCGTCTTTTTGCTCATGGAATGCTAGAAGAATAAACTTCCGACCAACGCCGAAGCGAGGGTCATCGTGACGTTGTCGATATCCTTGTAATGCAGCGACTCAACCACCGCGCCCGCAAGTGAGATCATGGTGATGGGGAAAAGATAAGCCGTGATCGGCGCCGAAAACACGCCCGCTTGAATGTAAATGTAAATGATCCCCACAGACATCAACCAGCCGCCGACAAAAACGCCCAAGGTCCCTGCGATGGATTTTTCACTGCTCCATGGCAGCTTGGGAGATTTGATCTGTCTGCCGACAATGTCGGCAATGCCGTCACCGCCGCACATCATCATCAACGCGATGATGCCAATCGGGGAATCCTTCCAATAGACCAGGGTCAGCACAACGAACATCACTCCATAATAAAGCGGACCGCGCAAGATCTCCTTCGGGTCGCCCGTGCGCGACATGGCTTTGACCGACGACTCGTCCTTCATCAACCCGAGCCCGATCATGGCGAACTGAACGGTGATGGCAAAAGGCACAAGAGCGGCCAGCCAACGAGCCTCGGGCGAATCTCGAAAGATCAGCCAGCACAAAACGAACAGCGGTCCCGTGCCAATGTGGATGACCTTACGGCTGAGTTTGCTATCCATCCAGCCGCGATGGGCAATGAAATCCATAGAACGCAAAAAGACCAGTGAAAGAACAAAAGTGACGGCGAGTGCAATATAGTTATTCACAAAAACTCCATTTTTATTTCATTGATTTGGCGATCTGATGCTAAAACCCGCGCAGGAAGAAAAAGATATTTTATATGCTAAAATCCGCTCATGCAATTTGAGGTTTTCACACTCCTACCCGAAGTCTTCCCCTCCTATCTTGAAACCAGCATCATCAAACGCGCCCGCGAACGCAACCTGATCAACGTCCGCGTTCACAACATCCGCGATTATACCCACGACAAACACCACACCACCGACGATGCTCCTTACGGCGGCGGCGGCGGGATGGTGATGAAGCCCGAGCCGGTCTTTGAAGCGATCGAAACTGTTCTGGGATTGAACCCGTCTCAGACTCCGCCCGAGCCTGCTTCGAACATCCCGATCATTTTGCTCACCCCGCAGGGACGGGTCTTCAACCAGAGCATCGCGCAGGAACTTTCACAGCATCAACATATCGCCCTGCTCTGTGGAAGATACGAAGGCATCGACGAGCGCATCCGCGAGCATTTGGTGACGGATGAAATTTCCATTGGCGATTACGTGCTGACAGGCGGCGAACTCCCCGCCCTGATCGTGATCGATGCCATCTCGCGCCTGCTTCCCGACGTTCTGGGCGACCCCACCGGCGCGCAGGACGACTCGCACGCGATGGGTCTGCTCGAATATCCGCACTACACCCGTCCGCCGGAATTTCGCGGCTGGAAGATTCCCGATGTCCTGCTGACCGGCGCTCACGTAAAGATCGACAAGTGGCGGCGCGAGCAGGCTCTGCTGCGAACTTTGAAAAAAAGACCCGACATGCTTGAAAAGGCGGAATTAAGTAAAGCGGACAAAAAATTTTTAGATGGTCTAAAGTAAAAAAATCGAACGACCTTCACCCTGCAACTCTCAACTTGCAACCCGCAACTCTTCAACGGAGGAACACATGGCATCGAGATTGAATTACGGCAAGACCTTCCTGCTTGGCTTTGGCTTTTTTGGATTAAGTGTGGTCTGGGGTGTGTATAACGCCTTCGTCCCCATCTTCCTTTCTGAAAAATTTAATCTCTCCCCTGTCCTCGTCGGTTTCTTTATGACGCTGGATAATATCGCCGCGTTGTTCATCCAACCGCCCGTGGGCGCATGGTCCGACAGATTACGAACGCCGCTCGGAAGGCGCATCCCGTTCATGCTGATCGGCGCCCCCATCACCGCCTTCGCCTTCGGATTGATTCCCCTCCCTTCTGTGCTTCCGCTTTTCGTTGCCTGCACAAGCACCCTGTTACTGAGCGCCGCCATCTGGCGCACGCCTGTCATCGCGCTCATGCCCGATATCACCCCCTCTGAATTCCGCTCGCAAGCAAATGGCATCATCAACTTCATGGGCGGAATTGGAACCATCGTCGCATTACAGACCGGCGGTATCCTCTATAAGATGAGCCCCAACTTCCCGTTCTGGCTCGGCTCGGGTCTTGTCTTGATCTCTGCTTTGATCGTTTATCTGTTCATCGAGGAACCCAGGGAATATGGACAAACCGAAAATCAGCCGGGCATGTTCGAAAGCCTGCGTGAAGTATTCAGCCACGAAGACAAAAGCGGATTACGCATCCTGTTCGCCATCTTCTTTTGGTTCATTGGCTTTTCCGCAGTGGAAACATTCTTCACCCTTTACGCAAAAAATCATCTTGGGTTGAACGAAGGTGACGGAGCCACCCTGCTTTCGGTCCTTCCGCTGTTCTTTGTGCTTTTCGCCATCCCATCGGGATTCGTAGCCGGCAAACTCGGACGCCGAACCACCATCTCGATCGGGTTGATCACCATTACCCTCATGTTGATCCTGCTCTACGTAACGCCCGCCACCGCATTGCTGACGGGCATCGCCCCTCTGCCCCTGGTGGGCATTCCGCTTGAAGAAGGCGGCGCGCGCATGCTCACCCTCGCCGGCGTACTGCTCATCCTCGGCGGCATCGGCTGGGCATTCATCAACATCAACTCCCTGCCCATGATCGTGGACCTGACCAGCGCGGCGCGCATCGGCACCTTCACCGGGCTGTATTATCTCTTCTCCACTTTTTCCGCCATCGTCGGACCGAATCTTAACGGCTGGGCGATCCAGCTCACCGGGAACAACTACAACACCATCATGCTCATCGCCCCGGGCTTTATGATGATCGCATTCTGGTTGATGCTCGGCGTGAAGCGCGGAGAAGCAACAACAAGCCAGCCATAAGGAAGCAGCGTTGCGAGTTACAAGGTACGCGCTTTTTATCATCATCCTCGCGCTCGGTCTCTCTGCCTGCCAGCCCGAAGATTGCGCCAGCAGTAAAGTTTTCTGCGCCGGGCTGGTAACCGACACCCTCGGTCTTGATGATCATGGGATCAACCGCGATGTCTGGGCGGGCCTGGAGGCTGCAAAATCCAACGGCGATGTAGATCAAGCGTCCGTCATTGAATCCATTGACCCGCGTGACTACGAAAAGAACATAGCCTATTTTGCCGGACAGGGCTACGATGTGATCATCACCACCGGCAGCGGGCTGGGTGACGAAACGCTTCGATCATCCGACCTGTACCCTGCTTCTATTTTCATTGGCATTAACCAACCTCAGGCAGAGTCGCGCGGCAACCTCATCCCCGTCACCTTTGCCGAAGACCAAATGGGATTCGCCGCCGGAATGCTGGCAGCCCGTCTTTCAAAAACAAAAGTGATCGGCGCCGTGTGCGAGACCTCGGGCATTGACTCGATGTGGCGCTACTGTGAGGGGTTCCGCGCTGGCGCCAAACAAACCGACGAGACCGTCAAAGTGGAGGTCGTGTACCGCGAAGGCGGGAGCAGTGAAAGCCTCTTCCTTGATGAAGCCTGGGGATACGAAACCGGAAAGATCCTGATTAGGCGCGGAGCCGATGTGATCTTCGCCGCCGGCGGGCTGACAGGTCAGGGGGCTTTGCGGGCGGCTTCAGAAGCTGACGCGCAAGTCCATGCCATTGGAACAGAACGTAACCAGTCGGCGGCATTGGGAGATGCGGGCTCGAGCGTGGTAACTTCCTTTTATGGGCGTGCCAGTTCCGAGGTCCAGGATATGATGCGCCTGCTTGGAAGCAGCATCAGTTCCTATGAGCAGGTACCAAGTCAGGTGGGGTATTTGCCGCTTAACGGGAATTTCCCAGAAAGTTTGAGCCGTGATCTGGACGCATTGATCCTGAAACTCTGGATCGGGGAGATCAAGACCGGGGTACTTCCTGAAAAACCCTAAGTTTGTTCAGGCTTGCACAATAAAATATATGGATTTATACTTATCAGGTCGTAAGGCTTTGCTTTAAAGGGCAAGCCGTTTAAACCCCTTACTCTTATAGGAGAAGAAAGAATGAAAAAGCTGTACTTTGTTATGGCGCTTCTGATCGTCGCTTCGATGATCCTCAGCGCCTGTGGTGGCACCGCCGCTACGGAAGCACCCGCTGCTACCGAGGCCCCTGCCGCTACTGAAGCTCCCGCTGCCACCGAGGCTCCCGCCGCTACTGAAGCCCCCGCAGTTGAAGCTACTGTTGAAAACTGCCCCACCGAAGAAGTGTTCTGCGTTGGTCTCGTGACCGATGTGGGCAAGATCAATGACAAATCCTTCAACCAGTCTGCCTGGGAAGGCGTTCAGAAGTCTGAAGCTGATGGCGTTGCTGATATCGTTCAATTCATCGAAACCGCCGATGCCAAAGACTACGCCAAGAACATCGCCCAGTTCGGCGATGCCGGCTTCGACGTCATCGTGACCGTTGGTTTCGGTCTCGGTGAAGCCACCGCCGCCGCGGCTGCCACCTATCCTAATGTCCGCTTCATCGGCGTGGATCAATTCCAGGCTGCTACCGTTGCGGGCGTTTCCGGTTTGAACTTCCCCGAAGACAACGCCGGCTTCCTCGTTGGCGCTCTCGCTGCTGCCATGTCGAAGACCAACAAGATCGGCGCCGTTTGCGGTACCGATGTTGTTCCTCCCGTTTGGCGCTTTGGTGAAGGCTACAAAGCCGGCGCCGCCTATGCCGACGGCCTGAACGGCACCACCACCGAAGTGTTCGTTGTGTACCACAGCGATGTGGGCTTCGACAAGACCTTCACCGATCCCGAGTGGGGCGCTCAGACTGCCAAGTCCATGATGGACCAGGGCGCTGACTCCATCTTCGGCTGCGGTGGTCTCACCGGTAACGGCGCTGTCACAGCCGCCGCCCAGGCTGGTGCTTATGGCATCGGCGTGGATACCGACCAGTACCTCACCCTGCCCGAAGCTGCTCCTCGCATGCTCTCCTCCGCGATGAAGCTCATCACCCCCGGAGTTGCCGACCTGATCGCCGCCACCAAAGATGGCACCATCGCTGATGGTAACGTCTTCGGCGCCGCTGGTTATGCTCCGTTCCACGATCTTGATGGCGAAGTTCCCGCCGAAGTCAAAGCCATGATGGAAACCATCAACGCCGGCTTGCTCGACGGCTCCATCAAGACCAATGTTCCTCCGGTCAAGCCGTAAGCTTTTGAAGTCGTAATAAAAAAGGGAAAGAGGCGCGAGTCTCTTTCCCTTTTTCTTTTAACCCGCCTACCTCCATTACAGTCCCTCCGTTTGATATAATCGACTTATAAATCATAGTTCCACTGGAGCGAAGGATGCAATCAGAAAAGCAATCGAATTCGCTGACAAAACAACTTTTGCAGTCCGCTACGGAAGCCAGCCTGGTTCCCTTCCTGGCGATTCTGACAGCGGTGGTTGTTGGCGGCCTCATCATCAAGTTCGTAGGCGGAGATCCATTCCTGGCTTATAAGGGATTGATCCAGGGTTCACTTGGGTCCAAGAAAGCCCTGAGCGAAACAGCCGTTTGGGCAACTCCATACATCTTTGCAGGTTTGGCAGTTGCGATCGGATTCAAGGGCGGTCTGTTCAATATCGGCGCAGAAGGACAGTTGGCAGTTGGCGCTGTGTTCTCGGCACTGATCGGTTACGCTCTGCCCGAATGGCTTGGCACCGACCTCCCAACCATCATCCATCTTCCGCTGGCGATCTTGTGCGGAGTACTCATGGGCGGGCTGTGGGCCGGGATCGTGGGCGCGTTGAAAGCCTATACAGGCGGGCACGAAGTGATCAACACGATCATGATGAATTACATTGCGTTGAACACAACCTCGTTCCTGTTGAACGGCGTGATGAAAGATAAAAGCCCCACCAATGTGATCGCTCGCACCCCGTTGATCGAAGACAGCGCGCGCATCTCCCCGATCTTTGAAGGGCTTCGCGTGCATTGGGGTTTTGTACTTGCCCTATTGGTGGCATTTCTGATCTGGTGGCTGCTTAATAAGACCACACTTGGTTTCGAGATCCGCACGGTGGGATTGAACCCCGATGCAGCACAATACGCTGGTGTAAACGTAAAGCGGACCATCATTCTCACCATGGCGCTTTCGGGTATGCTGGCAGGCATGGCCGGGGCCATTGAAGTGACCGGCTTGAACTATCGCCACGAACTGGGATTCTCGATCGGCTATGGGTATGACGCCATCGCCATCGCCCTGCTTGGCAAGTCGCATCCGCTTGGGATCGTGCTATCAGCCTTCCTGTTCGCGGCCATGCGTAACGGTGCCTCGCGCATGCAATTCCTCACCCAACTTCCTGTGGATCTGATCTCCATGATCCAGGCATTGATTCTGCTCTTCGTGGCAGCGGATGCAATCATCCGGTTTATCTATCGCATCAAATCCAAGGGCGAGCGTGTTGTGCTTACCCGCGGCTGGGGAGGATAGGAGAAACTATGGACTGGAAACGATTCGGGTTTATCGCTCTCATTATTATTGTGCTCTTCAGCGTGGTGGTCATGGTGGGGCAGGTGAAACAGCCGCCGTTGCTGATCATCACCAGTATGCTCGCCACCACCATCGCTGTGGCCACTCCGCTGACTTTAGGCGCGCTCTCCGGTGTGTTCTGCGAACGCTCCGGGGTGGTGAATATCGGCATCGAAGGCATGATGCTGACCTCCGCCTTCTTTGGCTGGCTGGGCGGCATCTACATGTATCACGTTTACAACTTCAAGCTCATGGAAGCAGGCGCGGGCTGGAGCATCGCCATCGGCGTACTTGTAGCCATCCTGACCGGGGCTGTCATGTCGCTTTTACACGCGGTGCTCTCGATCACCTTCAAAGTGGATCAGATCATCGGCGGGACGGTCATTAACATTCTTGCGGTCGGGCTGACCGGCTTCCTGAACCGCCAACTGTTCTTCGGCGCGACCAGTGTGTTTGAGGGAAGCGTTCCAAGTTCACCCGGCGTGCTCCCCACCATCCACATTCCCATTACTGAAATATTTTCATCGCTTTGCCGCACAGAAGTGTGTCTGACGAACATCACAGCCATCAACCGCGTATTCGACCAGAAGCCCATCGCCTTGAGCGCTGTTATCCTGGTCTTCCTCTCTCACTATATTTTGTTCAACACCCGCTGGGGCTTGCGCACCCGCGCCGTGGGCGAACATCCCAAAGCGGCAGACACGGTCGGCATCAACGTGGCCTTCATGCGTTACGCCAACGTGATCATCGGCGGAATGTTCGCCGGGCTGGCAGGGGCGTACTTCACCATTGAGTCTGTGCCGTCCTTCGAGCCTTTGCTCACCAACGGGCGCGGCTTCATCTCCCTTGCCGCCATGATCTTCGGCAACTGGACTCCCATCGGAGCTTGGGCGGCGTCGCTGGTGTTTGGCGCGTCGCAAGCCTTGTTGATCAACATGCAGATCTTCCGCGATGTCATTCCTGAGCAATGGTCATTCCTGCAGGAATCCTACATCGTGGGGCTGACACCCTACATCCTCACCATGTTCATCCTGACGGGCGTCATCGGCAAGACCACACCGCCCGCCGCCGATGGCGTTGCATACGAGAAATAAGAGGCTGCCATGTCTGAACAACCAATTGTCCTCGAAGCAAAAGGCATTACCAAACAATTCCCCGGCGTGCTCGCCAGTGACAACGTCAACTTTGACCTGCGCAAAGGCGAGATCCACGCCCTGCTCGGAGAGAACGGCGCGGGCAAAAGCACATTGATGAATCTCATCTACGGACTGCACCGCCCCGACAAAGGCGAGATCATTGTCAACGGAAAGCCGGTCGCCATTCATTCCCCGAACGATTCCATCGCGGTCGGCATCGGTATGGTGCACCAGCACTTCATGCTCATCCCCGTTTTCACTGTTGCAGAAAATGTCATGCTCGGTGACGAAGTCACCAGGAACGGGTCTCTGGACCGTGCCAACGTCGCATCGAAGATCAATGAGATCTCCAAACAATACGGTCTGGATGTGGATCCGAACGCGCTGGTCGGGCCGCTCCCCGTGGGCATTCAACAGCGCGTTGAGATCGTGAAGACCCTCTACCGCAACGCGGAGATCGTCATCCTTGACGAGCCCACCGCCGTGCTCACCCCGCAGGAGGCCGAAGACCTGTTCCGCATCATGCGCGACCTGACAGCGCGCGGCGTCTCCATCATCTTCATCACCCACAAACTCAAGGAAGTGCTCGCTGTTGCAGACCGCATCACGGTCATGCGCGCCGGTCGTGTCATCAACACGGTCAAACCCTCAGAGACAGACTCCGCTCAACTGGCGAACATGATGGTCGGGCGTCAAGTCATTCTGACCGTGGATAAGCAAGACAACAAGACGGGTGACGAGATCCTCAAAGTGGAAGGGTTGACCGTTCGCGATCAACGCGACCTCGAAACCGTTCACAACGTATCGTTCTCTGTGCGCGGCGGCGAAGTACTCGGCATCGCGGGCGTGCAAGGCAACGGGCAAACCGAACTCTCCGAAGCGCTGACCGGGCTCCGGTCCCCCTCCGGCGGAAAAGTAACCATCGGCGGGAACGACCTGACCGGCAAATCTCCGCGGGTCATCACCGAAGCGGGACTGGCTCACATCCCCGAAGACCGCCAGCGTCACGGGCTTGTACTGTCCTACCCCATCGGCGACAACATGGCGCTCTGCGATTATTATCGCGCGCCGTTCAGCTCGCGTGGAGTGATACAGCCCAAGGCGCTCGACGAGAACGCCCGCAAACTCATCAAAGCGTTTGACGTTCGCACTCCTTCAGCCTTCGTCAGCGCGGGCAAGCTTTCGGGCGGCAATCAACAAAAAGTGATCGTGGCACGCGAACTCAGCCGCGACAATGTGAAGCTCGTCATTGCCAACCAGCCCACACGCGGCCTCGACGTGGGCTCCATCGAATACATCCACAGCGAGATCATCAAAATGCGCGACCGGGGTGTGGCTGTGCTGCTCATCTCTGCCGAGTTGGATGAGATCATGGCGCTCTCCGACCGCATCGCCGTCATGTACCGCGGGCAGATCGTGGCGGTCGTGGATGCCAAAAAGACCACTCGCGAACAGCTCGGGTTATGGATGGCCGGCGCACAAGTGGAACACGCCTAAGGCACGCCGATCAAATCGAACGAAATACACCAAACAGGAGCCTTACAGCTCCTGTTTTTTTATTGGTATAGGAAATTGCGGGGATGGGACAAAACTACACATGCGGTAAAATAATCTGGACAAGGAGAAGAGAATTATGAACAAAAAAACACGCCTATACTATCTGCTGATCATTTTTACACTGATGCTCAGCGCATGTAACCTGCCCGCCAATAACAATCAGGGCGCTTCCAGCACAGCGGCAGCGCAGACCATCACCGCCCTGCTCAGCTCCACACCGGCCATCGCCAGCCCGGTGAGCGCCCCCACCTTCACCCCGCTGCCCGCGGTCGCATCCGCAACTCCTGCTCCGGCTGCCACTAACACCCCGATCCCTTCGGCTACCTCCAACTGTAACGCCATGGAATTCGTCACCGACGTGACTTATCCGGACGGTTCGATCGTCACCCCGGGACAGAGCTTCACCAAGACCTGGCGGGTCAAGAATATTGGCACCTGCGCGTGGACTCCCTCCTACGCGGTCGTGTTCTCCGATGGGACTTCCATGAACGGTCCCTCCACACAGGCGCTGGCGGGTAACGTCAACCCCGGACAAACCCTCGATATCTCCGTCAACCTGACCGCCCCCGGCGGAACCGGCGACTACACCGGCAACTGGAAACTGCGAGATGCGTCAGGCGTGCTCTTTGGCAGATTTTATGTTCAGGTGAAGGTGCAAAACCCGGTTACAGCCACGTACACCCTGCCCCCCGCCATTGTTTTCTCGGTGACGAGTGTGACTTACAATGTTTCGGGAACCTGCGGTAACTTCCACGTTTCTGCGAACATCACCACCAACGGCGCGGGAACTGTGAAATACTTCTGGCAGGCCAACGGCAGCGATGATTTTGAAGGCACCTACAACTCCACTTTGAACTTCGCTTCCGCCGGAACCCAAACCACCTCAACCATTGACTGGGCTATTTCCGCGCCAGGCAGCCACTACCTGAGAGTATTCATCAATACTCCGAATAATCAATTCATCAGCCAGTCAAGTAACATGGTCTGTCCGTAAAAAATACCCCCAAAAAACACAGAGCGCCCGGCGGGTATCCCCGACCGGGCGTTTCTGTTTACAGTATAATCATATTCCAAGAAAGGAAAAAATGTTCAAAAATATCAAATACTCACTCTTTACGTCTCTTGTGATCGCCTCTTTTATCATCACGGCCTGCGCGCCTGAAAGCACCCCCGCCCCAACCCAGGCACCAGACGCAGGTATTCAAACCGCCGTGGCGCTCACGGTTGCCGCACGCAACAATGCTCAACCGACTGCTGAAATCCCTGCGGCAAATGTCACACAGACTCCTCTGCAGTTTTCCCCCACGCTGACACCGCTTGCCCCCCTCGCCACCAACACTTCCCAGCCATCGAACACAGGATCCTCCTCGGGCTGCGCCAGCGCCAGCCTCGTCAGCGACTCGCCCCCAGACGGCACCATCTACAAGCCCGGGCAGCAGTTCACCAAGACCTGGCAGATCATGAACACCAGCAACTGCACATGGGACCTGAACTATAAGATCGTCTTCTGGAACGGCGATGTGCTCGGCGGAGCCTACGTGTATAACCTGCCGCAGATCACCCCGCCGCAAGGCGTCGTTCCCGTCTCACTGGTGCTCACTGCCCCCACCGCCGACGCGACCTACAAATCTGAGTGGATGCTGCAAACCCCCGACGGCACGAACTTCGGCGTTGGGCAATACAGCGTTCCGTTCTACACCGAGGTCGTGGTCTCCTCTTCGGCCAGCCCCAACTTCAACGTCACATCCGTCACTTACAGCCTGGAGCGCATCCCCGCCACCGGCTGCCCGGCAAATGTCAAATACGTGGTGACCGCCAACATCACCACCAACGGACCGGTCCAATACAATTACATCTGGCTGCAACAGGATGGAAACAGCGGATCGAACAACGGCGGTCCCGGCAAAGGAACCATCAAGATGACCGAAGCCGGCACAAAGTCCATCACCCGTGAATGGCAGCTCCACTTGGGCAGCAATACCGGAAGTAAACGCTGGATCGCTCTCGGCGTGACCGTGGGCGAAGATTACAGGGAATTCCTCCCCGGACAATACTTCACCTACGACTGCGGATCATAACCCCGCCCATACCTGATCGAACGACCAAAAAGAAGCCAGCTCTGTGAGTTGGCTTCTTTTCGATTGGGAACCATTCGCGTCCATTATGCGTCTTTAATCTTTGGAACATCATTTTCCGGAGAAAAAATCATGCTTATAAAAAGATCACCCCTCATCCTTTTCCTCGCCTTCATCGCCATCGTGCAATTGGCGTGCAATCTGCCGTCAAACTCAGCAACGCCAGACACATTTGCCACATTGAACGGACTGTACACCGCATCAGCCCAGACGCTCGAATCTGCCTCGACCCAACCGGCATTCAGCCCCACCCCGGGACTGCCCCTGCCAACCGTCGCCACGGGAAGCGGCTCCACCGCGGTTCCGCCGGTCACTATCCCCGCCACGAAAACACCCATTCCGCAGGTGCCGGCTCCCGTGTCCAGATGTGATGCGGCGCAATTTGTCGGCGATATCACCTACCCGGATGGAAGCCTGCTCACACGCAACAGTACCTTCGTCAAGATCTGGAAGATCAAGAACATCGGCACCTGCTCATGGACGACATCCTACGCGCTGGTCTTCACCGGCGGGGATGCAATGAACGGTCCCGCCGCGGCTTCTCTCGCAAAGAACGTCAACCCTGGCGAAAGTATTGAAGTGCCTGTCACTCTCACAGCCCCGGGTGTGGACGGCAGCTATCGCGGCTATTGGAAACTCCGCAATGCATCGAACGTGCTGTTCGGCATCGGCACGCAGGCAGATACCGCCTTCTGGGTCGATATCAAAGTGGGCGGTCCGTCATTCGTGGCTTACGACTTCACAAGCAACCATTGCGCTGCCACCTGGGAAACCAATAACGGGAGCGTAGCATGCGGCGTGGATGGAGGCATTGCCGGATACGCCCTGAAGTTAACCGCCCCCGTAATGGAAGATGGCTCCACCGAGAATGAGCCCGGGCTGTTGACCGTTCCGCAAGACAAGGACAACGGATTCATCAGCGGGCAATATCCTGCCATCACCGTCCAAAACGGTGACCGTTTCCGCACGATCGTGAACTGCCAGCACAACACGAAGAACTGTAACGTGTACTTCCGCCTGAATTACAAGGTCAACGGGCAGGTAAAAACCCTTGCCAGTTGGCATGAAGTGTACGAGGGAAAATACTATCCAGTCGATCTGGACCTGAGCAGCCTCACCGGGCAGAGCGTAAACTTCATTCTGGTGGTCGAAGCGAACGGTCCGCAGGATAACGACCAGGCGCTCTGGCTCAACCCGTACATCATTCGTCAGGGCACGCCGCCTACAGCCGCCCCGACAGCCACCTTTACCTCCACTCCGACCGCCACAGTGACCTTCACTCCCACGGCTACAGCCACCTTCACGCCGACACCCACCAATACGATTGCCCCGTAGGTGCGTTATAATAATGTCACTATTTTTGGAGGCTAACTACTATGAAATTACGAAAAACACTCTGGCTGTTGAGCGTGTTGATCCCAGCCATTCTTTTGAGCGCGTGCAATTTGGGTGCCGCTGCAACACCCACGGCTGACCCCGGCGCAATTCAAACCGAGGCGTTCAATCTGGTGATGACTCAAGCTGCGATGCAGCAGACCCAAACGGCGCTGTCCATTCCGCCGACCGCTGCGCCGACCATCACCCCCCTGCCCACCGCCACGCTGGGATTGATCCCCACAGCCGCGCTCTCGGGTGTTAACACGCCGATCCCCTTTAACACCCAGCTGCCCGGGCTGACCCCGCTCGCGTCGCCCATCCCCACTCTTGCCACCGGCGGGACCGTACCCACCAAGAACGGGTGCAATGACGGAACCCTCGTCGCAGAGTCCAAGCCGTATGACGGCGATAAATTGAAGAACTTTACCAAGTTCACGAAGACCTTTGAGCTTCAAAACACCGGCACATGCATTTGGGATACCGGCTACACATTCACCTTCCTGACCGATCTCTCCAGCCCCGAGTTGAAGGGATACGACATCGTTTACACCGACAGAGATACTCCCACCAAATCCGGTTTTAGCAACTCTTTCATCTTGAAACTGGAAGCTCCCGGCGGAAAGACCAAGGAAGTTGAGTACATTGGCTACTGGAAAATGAAAGATGATGGCGGCAATTTCTTTGGCCCGATGGTTTGGGTGAAGTTCACCTCCGTTCCCTAACTGGCTCCTTAACCATCTTACCGAGACATTGCTTAGAAAGTTATCAGAGGAACAATGAAAACCAAATCGTTCATTCTTGCAATCACAGTGATCCTGATCCTGGCTGCGTGCGCGCCGGCGACTCCTGTGGAGCCGACTCCCGATGTGAACGCCGTCCGCACTTCAGCGGCGAGCACGGTCATCGCGGAACTTACGCTGACGGCCGCCTCCTTCACTGCCACGCCCCTGCCCCCCACGCAGACCCCTGTGCCAACGCTCGCTCTTCCCACCGAAACCCCGACCGAGGTCTTCACCACCGACCCCACTCAGGCCGCTCTTGGAACTCCTGCCTCGTTGTGTGATGACTATGTTTACATTGCAGATGTCACCATTCCAGACGGCACATCCATGACCCCCGGGCAGGAATTCGTGAAGACCTGGAAGATCAAGAACAACGGCGACTGCACCTGGGGTGACGGCTACAGCCTGATCTATTCCTATGGAGAGCGCATGAGCGGTGACGCCGTGCCTTTGACCGTGGTGGTTGCGCCCGGACAAGAGACCGATGTCTCCGTCAATTTCAAAGCGCCCGCCAACATTGGCGAGTACGTCAGCGCATGGCAGATGGTCACTCCCAATGGCATCTCCTTCGGCTCGAAGGAGCACATCCTCTTCGTGAAGATCATCGTCAAATAACTTGACCGAACTGAAACAGGCAATAAAAGAAAAAGCGCGCCAGCTGGGATTTATCCTGGCTGGCGTTACTTCTTGTGAGCCGCCTGCGCACTTCCATGTTTTTGAAGAATGGCTCGGCGAAGGAAAACACGGCACCATGAACTATCTTGCCGAAGAACGCAGCCGCGTCCGCCGCGCCGACCCAAAACAGATCCTTCCTGAATGCAGATCGATTTTAATTCTCGCAATCCCCTATTCACCAGTGAATTCACGCGAAGCGTTCCAAATTCAGAATTCTGAATTTAAGATCGCCTCCTACGCTCTCGGCAGCGACTATCACGACGTCATCCCGCCCCGCCTGCAAGAGATCGTCAGCTTCATCGAAGAACAACTCGGGCATCCCATCCCCAACCGTTATTACACCGACACGGGGCCCTTCCTTGAGCGTGAGCTCGCCCAGCGTGCCGGTCTTGGTTGGATCGGAAAAAATTCCATGCTCATCCACCCGAAGGCAGGCTCAACTTTTTTCCTTGCGGAAATTCTGCTTGGCATTGAGCTCGAACCAGACGATGCGCCCATCACCGATCACTGCGGCACATGCACGCGCTGCATTCAGGCCTGCCCCACCCAATGCATCCTCCCCAACCGCACCCTCGATGCGCGCCGCTGCATCTCCTACCTCACCATCGAACTCAAAGATAACATTCCCGAAGACCTGCGTCCGCTCATGCGAGATTGGATCTTTGGATGTGACGCCTGTCAGCAGGTCTGCCCGTGGAATCGATTCTCCGTCCCGACCGATTCAGCCTTCGAGACAAAGATCCCGATCCCCGTCCCGACCGACGACCTGCTCCTGACATCCGTTGAGTTTAATCAACGCTTCAAGCACAGCCCCATAAAGCGAGCCAAGCGGCGAGGATACCTCCGCAGCCTCGCGGTCGCCGTTGGAAATCAAGGCGATAAAAATAATATCTCGATCCTGGAACAAGCCAGCCAGGACACCGAACCCATGGTCCGCGAACACGCGCAATGGGCAATCAAAAAACTACAAAGCAAAAAGTGAACATGAAAAAACTTCTGATCGCCACCAACAACAAAGGCAAAGTAAAAGAACTTCAGGAACTCCTGCAGGGGTTGGAAGCCGAGCTTGTCACCCCCGCGGACATTCACCTGACTCTCGATGTGGAAGAGGACGGCAGGGATTACGCCGAGAACGCCGCCAAGAAAGCCATTGCCTTTGCCCGCGCCAGCGGATTGATCTCACTGGCAGATGACTCTGGTCTCGAAGTGGATGCGCTCGATGGCGCGCCGGGTTTGTATTCCGCCAGATATCATCCCAAGCCGGGCGCCACCGATGCAGACCGCCGCGCCTACATGCGCGAGAATTTACAAGGTAAGCCGCAGCCGTGGACGGCGCGCTTCCACGCCACGATCGCCATCGCCATCCCCGAAGGAGAGCTGCACGTGGTCGAGGGCAATTGTCACGGCGAGATCATCCCTGAAGAACGCGGTTCCAATGGCTTTGGCTATGACCCGATCTTCTACATTCCCGAAACGGGAATGACCATGGCAGAACTGGGCATGGAAGAAAAAAACCGCCTCAGCCATCGGGCCAAGGCGGTGATGAATGCGCTGCCGATCTTACGGAGCATCTATCGGGTTTGATTCTGCGGTCGAAGCGGGATCAGGCATCTCTTTCGGAGCGACGCGTTTTTTCGTCGCTCTTTTTATTTTAACGGGAATGCCGTCGATGAAGTTTTTCAACACCTCAGCCGTTGCATCGGGCTGCTCGACCATCACCATGTGACCGGCATTTTCCACAACGTGCAATTGCGAGTTCGGGATCGTAAGCTGCAAAAGCTCTGAATATTTCAAAGGCGTCATCTTATCCTGCGAGCCGCAAACGATCAGCGTCGGCACTTTGATATTCTCCAACTGACTGGTGACATCGAATTCGTTGCAGGCGAGAAAATCGCCAAGAAAAACAGGCGGACGAATTTGCATCATGTTCTTCTTTGACAAGGCAAGGATGGCCGGCGAAATTCCCTCGCTGAAGCAGTTCTCGTTGACCATGTCCACAGCGGACTCAAAGGAAGCAGGTCCACCAGCCGTTTCAAGAATTGCAGGCGCAACGCGCAGTTTTGATCCGGTGCCAAGCAGTGCCACGCCCAAAACCTGTTTGGGATGTTTCAAGGCAAGGGTAAGCGCGATTGCGCCGCCCATCGAGATCCCCACGAATACCGCGGCGGAGATCCTGGTCTCCTTCATAAACGCGATCACATCATCGGCATAATCATCAATGGATTGTCTGCCGTTGCCTTCGGATTTGCCATGCCCGGGCAGGTCGATGGCGTAGATGCTTTCCTCCGCCATGCGGCGGATCTGGGGCGGCCAGGAAATATGCGTGCCGCCTGCGCCGTGGATGAGGATGACAGGCGGGTGCTTGACTCCATCCGCTTCCACTTCTGCCTTATGGGCAAAGTAATACAATTTCGCTTTGGGTGTTGTGGGCATTATTTTCGGGTACGCATGTGATGCAGGCGGTCTGCGGCGTCTTCAGTGAGGGGAATGTACACATGCACTTTGGTTCCATGTCCCGGCGCAGAACTGATCTGGAACAAACCATTCACCAACTCGGCCCGCTCGCGCAGGTTCACCATGCCAAGGCTGCTGTTCTGGCGTTTATCATAGGTCTGGGTAATGGTCTGCACATCGAAACCCACACCATTATCCGCGATCTCCAGCAGACAGATCCCTGCCTCCAATTGACGGAGGTTGACAGCGATCACCGCGGCAGAAGCATGCTTGCGGGCATTATTCACCGCTTCTTCAATGATGTAAAAAATGACACCCTGTTTGCCCATCTCCAATTGGGATGTCACACGTTCCTCAAGATTTACGGTCACTTTTTGAGCGTAGGTTTCCATCATCTTATCAGACATGGATTGCACAGCCGCGGTCAGACCCTGCGACTCAAGGATGAGCGGGCGCAAAGTGAACAACATGTGGCGGATCTCTTTGGTCGTGCGGTGCGCCAATTCTTCAAGCTTGACGATCTCTTCTGTGGCGCCCTTCACATCCTTTACCAGCATGCGGCGGGTGATGTTCAAGCGCATGGCCATGGCCGCAACAGACTGGGTGGGACCGTCGTGCAAGTCGCGTGCCAGTTTCTTGCGCGCTTCTTCATGGATCTCCACCATGCGTTCCTTTTCCTCAAGCAGGTCTTGATACAGGCGGGCGTTCTGAATGGCGATGACGGCCTGTCGTCCGATGATGTCCAATAGGTTACGGCGCTCTCGCGTGAAATATAACGGGTCGGGATGAGCGAACAGGAGCACACCGTAGACATTGAAGCCCGTACGGAGCGGGAAGCAATATCCACTGGTGCAGCTTCGCAAGGCGATCACACGCCCAAGCTCCGGGTCGTAGCTGATGTCTTTGAAGTGAACGGGCTCGCCTTCTTCAAGGGTCTTTTTCAAAACACCATCCACCGCGTCAAAGGTCACGCGCATATCAGCCGTGGTAAAGCGCCGAGCCGAGCCGGTCTCAAGTCTGCCGGCATTGAACAACATCACCGCCCCCACCAAAGGATCGGATGTCAATTGCTCGGGGTCCGGGTTGAGAGCGGTGGCGCTCATATTGAGCGCGGATTCGAGCACGCGTTTGTAGCTCAGGGTGGAAGACAAGGTAGTTGTCAATTCGTAAATGGCGCGCATTCGCTCGGCCTGCATGGCACTCTTTTTCTCTTCCGCATCCTGCCAGAGCTCGCGGTTCTTTCGCATGTGCATCATCATGCGCCGTCCGAGAAAACCGAACAGAAAACTCAACAGCACCAGGGTGCCTGAAATAATACCGGGGAGGATGGTCTCTCCCTCCACCAGCACGCCCAAGGCCATCATAAAAGCTGCGAATAAAAGCGAAGTTACAAAGGCCCCTAAAAATTCAAAATAGATCGAGCCGGTCAGGATCGGCAAAAGCCCGGCCCAAACAGCGGGTCCGCGCAAGCCGCCCTGCACCCAGTAAAAAGCCCCCGTTAAAACAAGATCCACCAGAATACTGATCTGGCGGTGATAAGCGATACGAACATTCAACCCAGCCATTGCCGTCATGGCCAAATTCCAAACGATCAACAATCCCAACGGCCACGAAATGAATAATTCCAACTTTCGTCCGAGACCAAGAGAAACGATCAGTCCGACGAGAATGATCCATCTTAATGATATGGCAAACCAATCTGCCATATAGGGCGTGGTAAATTTTCGTAACATGCTTCCCTTATGATATCGAATAACGCCCAAGTCCACAACTTGAACGACTTACAATTGGGTTACACCTTATTCGCTGTAGCCCATCCGCCCCAAATACGGGCTTAATTTGCGGTTTAACTCCGCTTTCTGGTCGTCATTATACGCCTCGCGGAAACGCCCGATCTTGCCTTTGTAGAAGTGGAGTCCCTGCTGGCCTTCAGCGGCGCCAGGGCGATATTTTTCGATCACGGCTTTTACCCCGGGCTTGTCCATGCTTAATTTCAAATATCCCACCAGTTTGGCAGATTCAACCTCGTAGTTCATGAGCAGGTCTTCATAACGCGCCACAAGGACGTTCTTCTCGCTCATCCATCTTTCCCAAATGCGGACGTACTCCATCATAAAGTCCTTGCTCTTTTCAAAATCAGAAAGATGCGAAAAGGCATTCGGACGCCCTTTGACGAGGGCACGCTGCCCAAAGTCAAAAGCGGAGAGCATGGCATCGCGTGGGTCGCGATAAATGTAGGTAATGCGGAGCATGCCCAGGGTCGAGAGCAGACGCGAAGCAGCGGTCGGACCGGCATGCGCCTTGATGACGAATGTGTTCACCAGCCCGGGCAATGCCACCAATCCCAATCTTCTTGCAGAGAGGACGCCAATATTGCAATTGACCTCCGTCAGGATCCTTTGCAGCCGATAACGCTCGCGGATGTCGCGCGCATCTGCGCAGCCCGTGGTAGCCATCAGGTCATGAATGAGGTTGTAGTGCCAGCCGGAACCAGCGCGCGGCATGCCAACAGATAGAACGATCATTTGAGTTCCTTGTGTGATGTAGTGACAGACAGCCCCACCAGCATCCCCGATATGAGCCAGATGTTTGGTGTTGCAAGTGAATCCTGGGTGAAATTATAAAATGTGATCGCCAGCCACGCAAATACCCCGGCCACCGCGGCGAAGCGCGCCCAGTGCTCTTCGCGACGGTACAAGTTTAACATATCACCAAGGATATGAAACTGAAAAGCGATATACAGGAAGAACCCGATCAGCCCGGTTTCCGACAGCAGGCGGGCATATAAATTCTTGGGGTTCGGGTACAGGCGGTTTTCCGGGCTGAGTTGATTAGCGATCTCAGGCACAGTGGTCAGCGACCAATCGGGCAGGTTCTGATAAATATAAAAACCGCTCGCGCCAAGCCCAACGCCCGTCCAGGGATGTTCCTCAAAAGCCGACAGCGCGCCAGTTGAGTACGCGCCGCGCGCCCCCGCGTTGATCTTGATCATGTACTCTGTCAGCGATTCTGCCTTCGTCTCCCACAACCGGCGGAAGAAATTCTTCTGGCTGAGAAAAATGAAAGAGCCTGCGATCACACTGATCACGGTAGCGATCATCGCGATGCGAAACAACACATCGGGCAGGCGTCCACGAAAGCCGCTGACAAACCACGCCCAGACCGAGCCCATCACCTTGCGTCCGAAAAATAAAAAGGTCAGTCCCGCCGCAGCGATGACGGTCAACAACCCGCCGCGTGAATAGGTAGCCAAAACGACCAGCAGAGATAATGCAAGCAGGACAGGCTCCAGCCACTTCAGGCGAGAGATGCGGAAGTTCGTCATCACAGCGGCGAACAAGAATGGAATAAAAGTCGTGGCAAATTGTCCTGCAAGCCAGGCAGGCTCATAAGCCAAACCCGAAATGCGATTCGTGCGGACGAGCTCCCGCATTGAAAACGCCAATTGCCAATGAGTCACCATTTCTTTATTGAGCAGCCCGGTATAAAAAGTAAACGCCTGCAACCCACTCCACGCGAGGTCGAGGCACAGACCCGCAAAAAGCCAGCGGACAGAAAAACGAAGATCCGCTTCCGAGGCATTCATCCACATTGCTGAGATGAAGAATGCCACGCCGATAAAGAGGGTCACCAAAGCGCGGAGGGCACGCCCGGAATAAACCTGCCCGCGCAAGGGAATCGGATCGATCAACGCCCCGAAGCTGGTCACTGCGACAATGAACAGGATCAGCACCCCCAGCGGGATCAACGCACCCGACCAATTGAGTTTTATTTTTCCACGCACAGACTGGGTCAGCAAAAAAAGGATCAATAACGCAAGCGGATATAAAGCCAACGGGCGGACCAGTGTGCTCTCGCCAAGAAATGGGAACCAGCGAAAACTGGTAACAGGCAAGGCGAGCAAGGCCGCGCCCCACAAGATGCGCGGCAGGTTTGCGCTGGAGAACACAGAGGTCACTGATGCTTTCATGAATTTCTGGGTGAAATGAAAAGAACAAAAAGGACGGCAAATGCAAGCAAGCCGGCAGACCCAGCCAATAAATAATTACTCAGCGAAACACTTCTCTCTTTTGGCAGGTCTTTGATTTGCGTCGCATCCAATTTTACGAACTCATTGACGTTCCCTGCCTCAACTTCCGCCTGCGATCTGGCTGTGAACGCAGCCGCCCAGGCAGAGGCGAGCGCGCCCGCCGTCTCGGGGTCTTGATCATCCGCGTAAAAATGCCAGCCCGCTTCGGCGGGTTGACTGAGCTGAAGTTTCTCTTCACGCAGGTCTGCGACAGAAATGTCAAACTCGGAAGACAATTGCGACATGACATCATCTGACCAGGCGATCTCTTCCAGCTTGCGCGCTTCGCGCTCAAGATAATAGAACTGCTGTCGGTCGGTATCCTGCGGCCAGGCCTGCTCGAGATTAAAGTCCACATTGACCGTGGCCTTTGCCCGAAAAGGCGGCGGGAATAAATAGAAAAACACCGCGCCGATCAGAGCGCCCACAAGTGCGCCAAGCACCCAAAGGCGCCAGGCTCTGAGCAGGAGAATAAGGTCTTCAAGAGTTGGAGGAGAGAGGAGTTTTTTCATTTACGACTTTCAAGTTACTGCTTTTTTATGCGCCACTTCCAAAGCGGACCAATGATCTTTCTCAAATAATACTTTGCCATGATGATCGAGAAGAAACTTCCGCCGTCACGATAATGCACGCGGATCATCTCGGGCCAGCAGCGGTCATCGGCAGAGGTGGTCTTGCCAAAATCATGTATGCGGAAATTTGCCCAGGTATGCCCGGCGAGGTATTTGAACGGTGCGCGCGCAGCAATGCGGGTCCACAGGTCATAATCCATGGCAAAGTAGAACGAGGGGTCAAGCGGACCCAGTTCCTTCCAATATTTTGCACGGAAGAACATGGTCTGCTGCGGGATGTGAACATACCCTTCGCGCAAGCGGCGATAATCGGTCTGCGCAGCATTGAACTTTCCGATCACCCTGCCTTCTTCATCAATAAAGTCACAGTCTGCGTAGACCAGACCAACTTCAGGATGCTCAACCAGGTACTTTACCGCCTGCGCCACAGCCCCGGGGTTGTAAGTATCATCCGAATTGATCCATGCAAGGATATCGCCTGATGCACGGTTAAATCCCTTATTGATCGCGTCGGTCTGCCCCTTATCTTTTTCGCTCACCCACCAAGCCAGCCGGTCTTCATACTTTTTAATCACATCTACGCTGTTATCCGCCGAGCCGCCATCCACAATGATGTATTCAATGCGCGGATAATCCTGCTCGAGCACAGACTTGATCGTAGCTTCAAGAAAGCGAGCCTGGTTAAATGACGGGGTTATGATGGAGACAAGCGGAGTTTCAGTCATGGGTTATCCGTGTTGGGCAGGGCTACCATTCATTGTCTGAATAAAAAAGATGGGATACATCTTCGGTCAATTTGCGGATGCGGGTGATCTCTTCAGGGGTCAGGCGTTTCTTCCAATTATCCATGTTGGCGCGACTGTCCAACTTCACCGAGTGGACTTTCTTTTTGGAGAGCTCGGTGGGGTTTTCGGAACTGCTGGAGTTGAGAATGGTATCACGGACCTTTTCATCGAAGGTCAAACCAAGAGTTTCGTAAAGAGCAGCATAGCCCGCAACGGGGTCGAGCGAGAGGTCTTCGTGGCGCACGATCTTGAAGTCGGGGAACAGGCTGCGGGTCGCATGGACCGAGCGGTAGATCATCCGCCAGAGCAAGGCCGACTGTCCAACAATATCATCCTTCTGGATCGCCCGCATCTCCTCGCGGTCTGCCTCAAGATGGTCGCGCATGAGCATGGGTTGGTTAAGCAGGTCGTCAAAATCAAAAGGCCAGTTGAGGCGTTTGAGGCTGCTTGCAAATCCGCCGGGGTGACGGATGGTGATGACCACTTTACAATTTAACTGCTGCGCAAACCAGGGCGTGGAAAAAACCGCGAAGGGGTCTTTGAGTAAAGGGCGCTGACCGCGCAGTTTGCCGTTCATAAAGACCAAAAGGTCGCGTCCCATTCGCATGAAATCTTTTTGAGAGCGCAGAGAACCCAGCTCGGCAAAAAGATGATACCGAAAACTCAAAAGTTCGCGAAAGGCGGGAAGATACTCGGCTTCGTTCTCACTGGTGATGTATTGATACCAGTGCTTCACATCCGCGCCATAGACTCCACGACGATGCAGAACATTGAGCGGTTCGCTGATATAAGCGGTCTGCAGATTTGCGGCAAGCATTCTGCCCACCCAGGTGGTTCCGCTGCGATGCGCGCCGGTTACGAGGATTGCGTTATTCATTGAAATACTCATCTATGAATTCAACGGGGATGGGAATGGCTCGAATGGAATTGACGCCGTAATATTTTGCGGCGCAACGATTAACCCAGTGTGTTTCAAATGTATCCAGCTCCTTGGTGCCGTACACGCCATCGAACTGAATGACCGTCAGATCGGTCTCGCCATCTGCCTTGAGATCGCGGATGATGACATCGCGCTTGTCCCAATATTCGGCGCGCTCACGATAAGCGGGAATTTCACTGTACGCTCTTGCGACAGCCCGGAAGGGATAAAGCACTGCCAACGCCAAAAACACGGCTGCCATCACGAACTGCAAAAGTGGATGCGAGACTCTCAAGCGGGTTTGCGAAAGCAGGACGCCGGTCAATGCGCCCTCGATCATGATCCCAAGGGTCATTGCCAGCCGCGCATAAAACTGAACACGCGGAACGGGGTATCCCTGCCCGTAAACGCTCGGAGAAAAACTCGCCACGATCAAGATGTATGTGACCAAGGGAAGTAAAGCCACAATCAGCCACAGCCCGCGTTTTTTCGGTTGAGACAGTTCAACGCCAGCCATGCTCCAATACAGCCAGGTCAGCACAGCAGGCATGGACGCAGAGAGGATGGTCGGCAGCGGCATCTCGCGCACGGTCTTGGTCATGAAGACCCAGCTAAAGTAGAAAGCATCATGGATCAACTGCATGAGCGTGGGCGGGTTATCTCCCAGTCGTTGTGAGTTCGCAGGTGAGATCAACATCACAACCAGCGAAAGTAACGCGCCAGCCAGGGTCCACGCCAGAAGATTTCGGACACGGTCTCTCGCTGGTTTCGCCCCCCGATACCAAACGACGGTGAGCGACAACACCAAAACCGTGATCTGCACCGCATCTGCCGGCTCGGAAAACCCTCCAACCAGAAAAGCGGATATGAACGCGATCACATGAGTGCTTCTGGACAGTGCCTGTGTCCCAGCCTTGTAAGACTGAGCCAAAAGGAACCCGATGAGCAAAGTCCCATACACAACGGGCGCAAAGTGAGTGCTCATCGAAGAACGCCAGTACACGGTTTGATATAAATTCGGAGCTTGAATGAGCGTAAAAAACGCAATGGATAATCCCAGAAAAGCCGTCATCACAGTTGACCAATCGGCATTCAGAAGTTTTTTGACCCCGTTCATGACCCAGATCAAACCGGCGGCCCATAAAATGATATGGAACATGGGCAGGATGGGAATGCTCTTGATGCCAAAGATCTCTGAAACTCCCACCAGCCAGATGTTCGAGTAACGGTTTCCGCCAAAGCCTGTCATATACCGGCTGTAGAGTCCTTCGGTAACGCTTTCGGAAAAAAGAACCGCGTTACAGTAATCATCCGCCATGTAGCGGGTGAACCACCCCTGATACGAATAGACCAGCAACAGCAGGAAAAAAGCGGCCAGCCCCAAAGCAAGGATGGACTGCAGAATAAAAGCGGAGGTTATTTTTTTCTTCGAAATTTCACGCACTGTCATTTACCAACTCCACAAGTTTCAGGGCTGCAAGTCAAACACAACATAACCTTCGCCCGAAAAAGCAACAGGATACTGCAAATACAAATGATCTTTCAATAAAGGCTGTTTTTCCAATTCGCTAAAGTCGGTGATAATGAAATAGTCCCGGCCGGCCGCGGTCTCGGCGAACAGCTGCTCAAATTCAAATTGCGCACCGCGATTTTCATGATAATAAATATCACCTGAACGAGGCCATGCCACGGTGGATATCCAACCCCAATAGGAGAGACTCATCCCATAGTCATGCATCAATGCGACGAGACGCGCATCATTCCCAACCTTCTGGCTGATCTCTGCCCATTTGGCCGGCTCGGCGCGATAATCGTTCGACTTCAAGACAGCGCGGGTATTCCAGTTCACAAGGATCAGCCCGGCGATGACAAATAGAACCGGGACCGCCTTCGCGCGCTGATACAAAGTCGTTTGGGACAATACGCCGATCACATGATCTGCAAGTGGAGCAAGCGAGAGCGCCACAATGGGAATCAGCACCATGCTGTAATAGTCGTGAGTGGAAATGTGATAGTTAAAGTAAAGCCCAAAGATGAAGTACCCAGCCCACAGCGCGGAAAGAAAGCGGAAGGTCCCCTTCTCCTGAATGAAGTACAAAGATAGCAGCCCGAGCAAAATAGGCATCCCGCCCATCACCAGATTCAAGACGCCAACCCAGCCAAGATAATATTCGAGGGTGAACAGCAGTGCGGGAATAGATCGCCCGCCAAATTGCTGACCGAGAAAGCCGGTGATCCAGACACCATAGACAATGTACGCCGCGCCCGGCAAAATTCCCAGCGCGCTCATCACATAAACCTGCGGTCTGCGGATCAACTCACCAAATGACTGTCGCCCAAGAGCCGCTCCAAGCCCTGCGGCGATGACAAAGAAAGCTGCAAGCAGTTTGATAAAGATGGCAAGCCCGCCGAATAACCCAGCGAGAACCGCCCAGCCGTAAGAGTCCGGCTGTTTCGACCAGCGGAAGGCCGCCCACCAGAACAGGATGATCAACATGATCATCAATGGATCCGGCTGAAAAGCGCGGCTGGCAAAAACCCCGTAAGGCAGGAAAAGATAAAAAGCGGTCGAGACCAGCGCCCCGGTCACAGAGACCAGTTCTTTCGCCAGCAGAAAAATGAACAAGCCGCCAATGACCCAAAACAGAGAAGAGTACACCCGCGCGACCCACATCTGCTCGCCGGTATAGCGATAGGTAAAGGAGACGATGCGTTCAAGCACCTCAGGCTCGACAGATGCGCCAACTTTCCACTGCTGAATGGCAAAAGCCCGCTTCTCAGGGTCGAGGTCGGTGCGGAAGTCATAGTACATCCCGCGTGCTTTCTGGAAGGAAAGCATCTGGCGCGTTGAATGAAAGTCAAGCGGAGGGTCAGTGAGGTCGTACATGCGGATTGCCATGCCCGCGAGTAAAAGCAAGAGCAGGCTGACAATCCACGAAATTGCAGGGTTTGTTTTCAGCATTGTGAATTTTACAGATCAACCGAATGGATGGCAAAATAAAGGCCATTCATTTTATCATCATTGTCAGGGGTGATTTTTAGCGGGGATCAAGCCTCTGAGAGGCGCTACCCATAGCGATTCTTCCGCCTGCGCAAGATCAACTCGCGCAATGTATCGAGTTTCGCCAATCGAAGCAGTATTGACCCAAGGATGTTCAATCGTGCAAGGGCGGTCGGTGGATGGATCAGCAGTGCACGAGTCCATGCTTGCAGGGAAAGCCCAAGCTGCCCCCCATCTAGCAGGTAGCGGGCATCCACTCGGTTGGCAGATGCCCGGGCGCGGCGGGATACGCTCTTCAATGTCGGCGCGAGCGAAGCATCCTTCTCAGCCCAAGCCAAAATACGAAAGGCATCACGCCCAAACTCTGCGGCTTTGGCGAAATTCTTCGCTTCAGCGTGATACCGCGCCGCCGACCAAGTCTGCGGCACATGCAGGATCCTGCCAAGTTGAGCGATGCGGATCCAAAGATGATGATCGAGCATGAAATGGAAAGCGAGGTCAAGTCCGCCCGCCTTTTGCAAAGCGGATCGGCGCATAAAGACCGCGGGTTGACCAATGATCTGGAAGCACAACAGGTCTTCAAGCGTGAGTTGTTTGTAATTCAGAGCATTGAATGGTTTTCCGTGTTCATCCACCGAGAGCATGTTGCCATACACAAGCACCACATCGGGATTCTGTTCAAAGATCTGTACCGCAGCCTTCACCGTGCCTTCGAGATAAAAGTCATCCGAGTTGAGCCAGGCAATGATCTCGCCGGTGGCTTTTGCAAATCCCTTGTTGATCGCTTCAGCCTGTCCCCTGTCTTTTTCAGAGACCCAATACGCGAGGCGGTCTGAATATTTCTTAATGATCTCCACACTGCCATCGGTGGATCCGCCGTCGATGACGATGTACTCCATATCCGCGTGGTCTTGTCCCAGCACCGAAGTGATGGTCTGCTCAAGATACGCGGCTTGATTATAGGAAGGGGTGATGATGGAAACAAGGGTCATAGAATTATTGGACGCGGATAAACGCGGAATACGCGAATTTTTTATTCCCAAGTCGGAGTCTTGCGAGAATTATCATAAGCTTTGCGGCGAAAATCAGGTTTGGGTCCAAAATTAAGCAACAAACCGACTTCATAAGGAGTCGCCCGAAGGTAATTTAAAAGCTGAGCCTCATGCTCACTCAAAAGGCGAGAGACCGCCTTCAATTCAACGATCACAACATCTTCAACCAAGAGATCAGCATAATACTCACCGACAATTTGTTTTTGAAAATAGACGGAAATCTTAGCTTGCTGCTGAACTTTCAATCCCAAAGAAGTCAACGCAATTACCATTGCGTTCTCGTATACTTTCTCCAAAAAGCCATATCCCAACTGAGGGTAGACTATTTTGTAGAATGCATGCAAAATCTTATCTGTAATATCTCTATACTTAAGGTCGGTTTGTCCATTTACCACAAAAAACTCCGCGTTTATCTGCGCTCGTCCGCGTCCCATTTTATTATCGTAAATCATAAAGCACATACCCATCGCCTTCCGCGGCGATCGGGTACTGCTCCAGGGTCTTCTTCAGAGTTGGCTGCTTCTCCAACTGACCGAACGCCGTCACAAGAAAATAATCTTTTCC